>DATFTF010000159.1:0-3417 GCA_035262245.1 Thermoanaerobaculia bacterium | reverse complement strand
AGGGACACTACGACGCCGGGCGGGGGGAGACCGACGACTACCGCGCAGCCCTGGACGAGGCCGAGCGGCGGGGCGGAATGCCTCTTCTGGCCGGCGGATTCTCCTTCGGCGCCGCCGCGGCCCTGCGCGCGATCCAGGGCGATCCGCGGGTCGTCGCGTACGTGGCCGTGGGGCTTCCGGTGGCGACCGAGTCCTTCGCCGCGTCGCCGAGGCCGTCGGTGCCGGCGCTCTTTGTGGTCGGAGAGCGCGATGTCTACGGTCCTCCTGACCGTCTGGCCGATTTCGTGTCAGACTCCGGCCGGATCGCGGTGGTGCCGGGCGCCGACCACTTCCTGGAAGGGAGCCTGGAACAGCTCGACACGGCCATCCCGGAGTTTCTGGCGAGCCTGCCATCGACCGCACTACGACGATGAGCGACGAGGCAAAGAGCGCCGAGATCTCGGCGGAGAGCCGGCGAGCGCTGCTCGATCTGGCGCGCCGCTCCATCGCGGCCTACTTCCGCGGCGAGCCGGAGCCGAGGCTCGACTCCGACCGCGCCGAGACCTTCGGCCGCCAGCGCGCCCTCTTCGTCACACTGCGAAAGGGAGAAGACCTGCGCGGCTGCATCGGCACCCTTTCGGCGGATGGCGACCTCTCACGCATGGTGCCGCGCTTCGCACGGCGCGCCGCGTTCGAGGATCCCCGTTTCCCGCCGCTGTCAGAGGAGGAGCTGCCGGCCTGCGCGATCGAGATCTCCGTCCTCACGCCGCCCGAGCCAGTCGCCGATCCGGTCGAGATCGTGGTGGGGCGGGACGGCCTCATTCTGGAAATCGGAGGCCGAAGCGGTCTTCTGCTTCCGCAGGTCGCCATCGAGTGGGGCTTCGATAGAGAGACGTTCCTCGGCGAAGTGGCGCGCAAGGCCGGGCTGCCCCGCGACGCCTGGAAGCGTCCCGAGACGAAACTCTGGAGGTTTCAGGCGGAGGTGTTCGGAGAAGACGAGTCTAAGGTCTAAAGTCCAAAGTCTAAGGACGAGGTTTTCTCGGTCGCGGCGAAGACGATCCGCTCTTCTTCGCTGGCCGTTGGTAGGGTCGTGGCGCAGCGGCGCTCCGGCGCGCCGGCGTGAAGACATGCCGCGGTGGGACGATTTTCTTCTGCCGATTTCCGATTCCGCGCGCCACGTTTTTCGAACCTTAGACCTTAGACCTTAGACCTTAGACTCTGTCCTTACCATCGGCGAGTAGAGCAGCAGGGCGGCGGCGACCGCGGCGTTCAGCGAGTCGACCGGCGGACGCATGGGGATCGTCAACTTGCGGTCCAGGTAACGGTAGGCTCCCGCCGGCAGTCCGGAACCCTCCGACCCGATGACCACGACGCTCGAGGCCGAGATCGGCGACCGGAAGACGTCCTCGCCCGAGGAGGGAATCGCGCCGCAGATCTCGCGCCCTGCGCGGCGGGCGTCGGACGCGAAGGCCTC
This sequence comes from Thermoanaerobaculia bacterium, assembly GCA_035262245.1. Lineage (GTDB taxonomy): Bacteria > Acidobacteriota > Thermoanaerobaculia > UBA5066 > Gp7-AA6 > DATFTF01. Next base: position 1,964 of record DATFTF010000159.1, on the reverse strand, counting down.
GAAGGCGACGCGCCCGGAGACCGGGATCCGCAGCACGCTGCCGGCGCTCGCGCGCACCGCCCGAGGATGAAAGAAGTCGGCCGACCCCGCCGCAGCGACCACGCCTCCGCAACCGGCGGCTTCTCCCACCCGGACCACCGCGCCGAGATTGCCGGGATCCTGTATGCCGAAGAGGAACACGACCGGCCCGGGACGGTCGAGGATTTCTCCGACCGGAACGTCCCGCCGGCGAGCGACCGCCAGCAGATGCTGCGGCGTCTTCGACTCCGCCAGACGCTCCAGGACCGAGCGGGAAACCAGCCGCGGCCGAGCGCTGGCGAGCGCCGCTAGCCGCCCGGGTCGAACGGCTTCGTCGTGGAGAACATGATCGAGGGTGAGACCCGCCGTCACCGCGTCCAGGATCGCCTTCTCGCCCTCCAGAAGGAAATGCGTCCGCTCTTCGAGCGCGCGGGCGATTTCCTTGACCAGCGGATTGGCGGGCGACTCGATGGCGACCACGCGCGTCATGCTATAACCGCGGCCGATGAGAGGGCTTCGCTGCCGGCTCGGTTTCGCAGCGAGCCTCGGCGCCTCCTCGTCCTCCTCGCCGGCATCCGCGTTCTGGACCTTTCCGGCCATGATCGGCTCGGCCTTTCTGGTGGCCTGGGGCGCTGAGGCGGCGGAGTTCCTCGTCTCACAAGGTCTGGCGCTGGCCATCCTGGCCCTGATCCAGACGCTTCCGGAGTTCGCGGTGGAGGCGGTCATCGCTTGGAAGGCCGGCAAGAACCCGCCGATGGTTCACCTGGCGATCGCGAACTTCACCGGCAGCCTGCGTCTGCTGACCGGGCTGGGCTGGCCGATGATTTATGCCGTGGCTGCGTTCTCTTCGCGCCAGAAAGGAAAGAAGCTCGGGACCATCCGCCTCGGAGAGGACCACGCCATCGAGGTGCTGGGTCTGCTCCCTCCCATGGCCTACTTCGTCGTCATCTGGGCCAAGGGAAGCCTCTCCCTGTTCGACGCGGCGATTCTGGCCTCGACCTACGTCGCCTATCTGCTGATTCTCCTGCGCATCCCTCCGCGCGCGGAAGAGGAGTCCGAGAGCCATTCCCTGCCGGCGGCCACGCGCTGGGCCCTTTCGTATCGGGGAGGCAAGCGCTGGGCGGCGGTCGGCGCGCTGCTGCTGGGAGGCGGCGCGGTGATCTTCTTCGTGGCCGAGCCGTTTCTCGCCTCCATGCTGGCTCTGGCATCCACGTTCGGGTTGTCGCAGTTCGTCTTCATTCAGTGGGTCGCTCCGTTTCTCTCCGAGTTCCCGGAGAAGACCTCCGCCTTCGCCTGGGCCCGGCGCGTCACACGCGCGCCGGTCGCGCTCATCAACATGATCTCCTCCAACATCAACCAGTGGGGGATCCTGTCGGCCCTCCTGGCGGTGATCTATTGCTGGAGCCACGGCTCGACCCAGCCGCTCCCGCTCGATGCGTTCCAGAGGAGCGAGATTCTCCTGACCATCGCGCAGGCCTTCCTGGGCTGGCTCTTCCTGGCCTCGATGGATCTGACCGCCTACGAGGCCGTCGGGCTGTTCGCGCTGTGGGTGGTGCAGTTCGCGGTTCCGTCGCTGCGGCACACGATTCTCTACGTCTATGAAGCATGGATCGCGCTCGAAGTCGTTCTGCTGCTCTTCCGCGTCAAGAAGCTGGAGGCCTTTCCCGCGTTCGCCCGGTCGTGGAGGGCTCGGCGATGACCCGTCTGGCGCGGCGCGTCGCCGAGCTGGCTCCCTCGTCCACCGTCGCGGTGGGGAAGGCGGCGCGCGCGATGGCGGCCTCGGGAGTCGACGTCGTCGACTTCGGTCTCGGAGAGCCGGACTTCGCGACGCCCGAATTCGTCGCCCGGGCCGGCGTGGCGGCGATCGAGGCGGGACGCACCAAGTACACCGACGTCGCGGGAGAGCCGCGGCTGCGACAGGCGATCGCAGAAAAATACCGACGCGA
>DATFTF010000158.1:0-2236 GCA_035262245.1 Thermoanaerobaculia bacterium | reverse complement strand
CTGCACTCTGTTGCGGGCCGCCAGAAGCATCGCCAGGCCGGCGACAACCGTCTTGCCAGATCCAACATCGCCCTGGAGGAGGCGGGCCATGGCCCGGCCGGAGGAGAGGTCGGCGGAGATCTCGCGCAGAGCCCGTTTCTGGGCGCCGGTCAGCGCGAAGGGCAGGATCTCGCGGGCGGTGCGCCGCAGCGAATCGTCGGCGGTCAGAACGCGGCCGGGGCGCTGCCGCAGGCGGGCGCGCTTGCCCTCGATCCCGGCGGCCAAAACGAGGAGCTCCTCGCCGGCCAGGACCCGCCGCGCCTCACCCGCCTCCTCGAGGGAGGAGGGGAAGTGCGCTCGCTCCAAGGCGGCCCGCAGGTCCTCCGGCGGGACGCTCGCCGCCGCGAAGTCGGAACGCAATCCGTCGAGCGCGCGACGCACGAGGGTCCTCCAGACGCGCGGCGCCAGCCCGCCTCCCCGGCTGTAGATCCCGACGATGCGCCCCGAGTGGAGCGGATCGTTCTCCTCGCCCGCCTGGAAGATTTCGGTCTCCGGATTCTCCAGTCGGAGCTCGCCCCGAGGCGTCACCGCCGGAGCGCCGTAGAGAATGGCCGGCGCTCCCGACGACAGACCCGCGGCGAAGGAGGGATAACGGTTGTGCCAGACCACGCGTACCGACCCGGTCTCGTCGCTCGCGACGCCCTCGATCCGGAGAAGACCCCGCCGCATCCGGGTCGAGCGCAGGCCGGCCAGGCGCGCGCGCACCGTCTGCGCCTCACCGGCCTTGAGCGAGGCCACCGATCCGAACCGCCGCCGGTCCTCGTACCGAAATGGCAGCTGGAGAAGAAGGTCGGCGACGGTGCGGATTCGATCCCGTTCCAACCGTTCGACGCGCGCCGGGCCGATTCCCGGCAGCCGCGCGATGGGGTCGGAGAGAGCGAGGGAATCCGGAAGAGATGCGCGCGGCACCGCGGAGAGCCTACGCTCCGCTGTCGTGGAAGGTCAGCTGGACCAGCCCGAACTTGAGAACGTCGCCGTCCTTGACCGAGACCGGCGTCCCGGTCGCGAGCCGAGACTCGTTGACGTAGGTTCCGTTCATCACGCCGATCTCTTCCATGACATAGAAGTGGCCTGCCAAATGGTACAGCTTGGCGTGGCGCCGTGAGGTCGACCGCTGCGGGTCGAGCCGCGAGAGATCGATGTCCGGCGTGATGCCGGTGACCGGATCGGCTCTTCCGACCAGCGTGTCCCCTTCGCGATTGAGGAAGTACTCTTCTTTTCCGTCTGGCGAGAGCAGCCGGCACACGTCGCGCTGCGGCGCGACCCGCCTGGGCACCGGCTTCTCTTCTTCCGGCACCTGGCGCCCCAGGGACTCCTCCAGCATGGACGTGACTTCGCGCAGGCGGCGGGAGAGCTTGCGCATCATGCGCACGGCGATCTCCGTGTTGCTCTTCAACATGGTGTCGAACATCGCACCGTTGATCTTGACCAGCTCGACGTCGGTCTTGGCCCGGGCCGAGGCGGTGCGCGGCAGATCCTCCAGGACGCTCATCTCGCCGAAGAAGTCCCCCTTCTCCAGAGTGGCCAGCACGCGGGTCTCGCCGGCGATCTGCTTGAAGAGCTCGACGATCCCGTTCTGGATGATGAACATCTCCGTCCCGATGTCGCCTTCGGAGAAGATGATGTCTCCCATGGGATGCGCCACGATGTAGCGCTCGAAGGGATTCTTTCCTCCGGCCTGACCCGACTTGAAGACCGCCCTCATGGCGACGCGGGGAGAGAGACCCCCGCCTCCGGAAAGGTCAGCGCGCCGCCCTCCGCAAGCTCCAGACGGACCCGGGCGCCGAGAGGGAGCGTGCGCGGCGACGGACAGTGGCCGGCCGGGAAACTCATGGCCACGGGATACGGGGCGTCCCTAAAACGCCGGCGGAGGTACTCCCGGATCCGGTCCGGAGAGTCGCTCCCAACGCCGGGAAGCACAGAGCCGATCACCATGCCCCGCAAGCCGGTCAGGGTATCCGAGCGCTCCAACTGGGTCAACAGACGGTCGAGCCGATACGGCTCCTCCCCGACGTCCTCCCAGAAGAGGATCGCGCCGCTCGCCGAGAAGGCTTCCGCCGTTCCGCACAGGGATGCGAGCAGGGAAAGGCAGCCGCCGAGCAGCGGTCCCTCCGCCGTTCCGGGCGAGAGCACGTCCGAGGCTGAAAACCGGTGCTCAACGGGAGGCGCGCCGGTCAGCACGCGCTCCCAGTCCAGG
>DATFTF010000157.1:0-3801 GCA_035262245.1 Thermoanaerobaculia bacterium | reverse complement strand
GGGGATCGACGGCCGAAGGCAGCCTGCGGAACAGCATCTCGAAGAGCAGCACGCCCACCGAATAGACGTCGGAGTTCTTGGCGATGGTCAGGCCGGCTCGTTCCTCCGGCGCCAGGTACGGGGCGATCTCGCTCGCGAAGCGCGGCTGTCCCATGGAAGGAAAGAATCCGGGAGCCAGGCCGAATCCGGTCAGGCGCGTTTCGCCGTCGTCGGAGATCGACACGAAACCCGGCCACACCAGTCCGTGAAGCGTGCGTTCGCCGTCGAGCGTCGTGTTGTAAGCGTGCTCCAGCGCGGTCGCCACCTTCTCTCCAATCAGGAGGGCGTGCTCCACCGGAATGGAGGTGCGCTGGTCGCGGGCCTTGGCCACCAGGGCATCGAGCGTGCGGCCGTTGGCCTCGCTCCAGCAGAGGAAGGGAACACCCTCCACGGTGTCCATCTGGACACCCCGGGCGATCGCCGGGTTCTTCAGAAGGGAGTGAATCTCTCCGCTCTCTTCGATCGCGTCGAGCAAGGCGTCTTCGGAGATCTCGGGGCTCTCGAAAATGCGGAGGCGGACGAAGGCGCGCTCTCCCACCGTGCGCAGAGCGCGAAAAACGGCGCCGAGCGCGTCTTCGCCCAGCTCCTCGGTCAACAGGTAGTTGCCGAAGCGACGGGGAAGCGACGATGGCGCGCTCACCCGAGGCGATCCCCCCGATGCCCGTCCTGCATTGAAATACCGAGACTGAGATTGTGGTCCGCGGCGGCGCGCCGGTCAAGGACGGAGGGGCGTCAGTGCGGTTCGGCGGCGGGCGTCCCGTCGCCCGACGCTTCGGCCCGTTGCCGTCGGACTCCGGCGATGGCGTGCAGGTGCTCCTCGAAGGTCCGCGAGAAGGTGTGACCTCCCGAATCGTCGGCCACGAAGTAGAGAAAGTCCGTCTGGTCGGGGTTCAAGGCCGACCGCAGGGCCTTCAAGCCCGGGTTGCAGATGGGGCCCGGCGGCAGGCCTCCGTAGAGATAGGTGTTGTAGGGGGAGTCGTAAGCATAGTCGGTGCGGTGCAGGATTCCCGTCCAGACGCCGTCTCGCTTCAGGGCGTAAATGACGGTCGGGTCGGCCTGGAGCCGCATTCCCTTCTTGAGCCGGTTGACGTACACCGAGGCGATGACCGGCCCTTCCTCGGGAAGCGCGCTCTCCTTCTCGACGATGGAAGCGAGAGTCACCGCCTGGCGCGGCGTCAGTCCCAGCGCGTCGGCCTCCTGGCGCATGGCCGGTGTGAAGCTGCGGCGGAACTCGTCCACCATCCGATCGATGATCTGACGCGCGGAAGTGGAGCGCGTCACGACGTAGGTGTTGGGGAACAGGAACCCCTCCAGATCGGAGACTCCCTGGGTCAGGCCCGGAAGCAGCTCCGTCGCTCGGAGGGCTTCGTCGAAGGCTTGCGGACCTCCGATTCCTTGCTTCCAGAAGAGCTGGAAGGTTTCCTCCGCGGTCAGGCCCTCGGGCACGACAACGGTGTACTTGACGACCTCGCCGCGCGCCATACGGTTGATGGCGTCGTCAATCGGCATCGGACGGGAGAAACGGTATTCGCCCGCCTGCAGATGAGTGCCGGCGCGGTAAAGGCGGTAATAGACCTCGGCCAGCCGGGCGTCGGACACCACGCCGTGCTCGGCGAGCTGCCGGAAAATCTCCGCCGTCGAGGTCCCGGGCGCGAAGAGGAGAGTGACCTCCATGCCCGGCTGGGCCGCCGGCACGGGATGCTGGAGGCGGTAGACCAGGTACGCGCCGGCCCCGACGGCGAGGAGGACGAGCAGCAGGACTATCCGGAGGATTCGGCGGGTCGCGCTCAGGGGCGCCACGCGGATTTCTCCTGATGCTGGAGGTAGTCCTCCAGGGGCACCGCAGCAGCCATCTTGTCCACGTCGCCGCGCGAGGAGCGGCGTGGAAGTCTCCCGGCCGCCTCCCGCGAGGTCAGCGTCTCCTCGTGGAAGCGCAAGGGGATCGCCGTCCTGGCGGCGAGCTTGGCCGCGAAGGAACGGATTCGGGTGGCGAACGGGCTCTCCGCGCCCTCGGGCGAGCGCGGAAGGCCCATCAGAAGGAGCCCGATGTCTTCCTCCTGACAGAATCGGAGGATCTCTTCCGCGGCCCTGGCGTCGTCGACGCGATCCAGAGTGTGGCGAGGGGTGGCCAGCGTGCCCGTCTCGTCGGAGGTCGCGAGTCCGATTCTCCGCTCGCCAAAATCGATGGCCAAAATCCTCACGGGAACAGAGTAGCCGAAAGGGGGGGACGGGGAACGCCGAGAACGCCGGGAACGCCGCGAACGCCGAGAAGTGAAGTCAGAAGTTCGAAGTTCGCAAGACCTCTGCTTTCAGTAAATCGCGATGCCGTCGAAGGCGGCGAAGTGCTCGTGCCGGCTCCGGTTTGGAAAATGTGCAGCGCCGGTCGCGGAGCGACCGCCCGCGCTGCAAGCTATAGAATCGATCTGCCATGAAAAACGTCGTCATTCTTTCCGCGCAACGCACACCGGTCGGCTCCTTTCTGGGCAAGCTCGCCTCCCTGCCGGCGCCCGCCCTCGGCACCGCGGCCATCCGGGCCGCCCTGGACAAGGCTGGAGTGAAACCTGGCGAGGTCGAGCAGGTCATTCTCGGAAACGTGCTTCAGGCGGGGATCGGCCAGGCGCCGGCGCGCCAGGCTTCGCTCGGCGCCGGGATCCCGGACTCGGTCCCCTGCATCACGCTCCACAAGGTCTGCGGCTCGGGGATGCGGGCGGTCATGGACGCCTCCAACGCGATCCGGGCCGGCGAGTACGAGCTCGCAGTCGCCGGCGGGATGGAGTCGATGTCCAACGCTCCCTATCTCCTCGAGCGGGCCCGCAGCGGTTACCGCATGGGGAACGCCGTCCTGGTTGATTCGATGATCAAGGACGGCCTGTGGGATCCGTATAAAGACATCCACATGGGCAATTGCGCGGAAATGTGCGCCGCCAAGTATCACTTCAGCCGGGAAGAGCAGGACGCCTTTGCTCTGGAGTCCTACAGGCGGGCGCAGAACGCTTCCAAGACATGTCTGTTCGGCGAGGAGATCGTCGCCATCGACATTCCCCAGAAGAAGGGGGATCCGGTCCGGATCAGCGCCGACGAGGAGCCGTTTGCGGCGCCCCTTGAGAAGATCGGGACGCTGAAGCCGGCGTTCCAGAAGGACGGGACGGTGACCGCGGCCAACGCCTCGAAGATCAACGACGGCGCGGCTGCTCTGGTAGTCGCCTCCGAGGAGAGGGCCCGGCAGCTCCAGGCCGCTCCGATCGCCCGGATCGTGGCCTACACCGGCGTGGCCCAGGCCCCGGAATGGTTCACCACCGCTCCGGTCGGGGCGATCCGCAAGCTTCTGGAGAAGACCGGGCTCGCCGTCGCCGACATCGATCTCTTCGAAATCAACGAGGCGTTTGCCGCGGTCGCCATGGCGGCGATCCGCGAGCTCTCGCTCGACCCAGCCCGCGTCAACATCCGAGGGGGCGCCGTCGCCCTCGGGCATCCCATCGGGGCTTCCGGGGCCCGCATCCTGACCACGCTCGTCCATGCCCTGCGCAAGGAGAACAAGAAGCGCGGCATCGCCGCCATCTGCATCGGAGGGGGGGAGGCCACGGCCATGCTGGTGGAGACCGCGTGAGACGGAAAACGAAGGGTACCTGCGTTCCTTGAGCCCGTCGTTTCCCGATTCCCGATTTCCGATTTCCGATTTCGACCTCCTCCTCGGCGGCATTCCCCGCTTCGCCGCGGAGTTTCCGTGGGCCCGCCGCCTGATTCGCCGCTTCGCCCGCGATC
>DATFTF010000156.1:0-2688 GCA_035262245.1 Thermoanaerobaculia bacterium | reverse complement strand
CGGAGGACGCCCGAGTCGATCAGCGCGTAGTCGTTGAACTGGAACATGGCCTTCAACTTCGCTCCCAGACCCTCGATTTCGCCGCCCATCGATCCGGCGGGCACATCCGCGCGCGCCCGGACGAGCTTGACGGCAAAGGTGAATCCGCGGGGGGGCACATCGAAGTCGGCGATGATCCCGGCGATCGTCTTGAGGTTTTCTTCCCTGTCGGTGACGGTCATGGCGTTCAACCGCTGGGTCAATGTCACCGAAGCCGAATCCGACAGATGCGGCCGGATCAGAAGGGCCGCTTCCTCGACCCTTTTCCACTTGAGGACGAAGACCCGGACCGAAGCCTCCTCAGGAGGCTTCTCGGCGGCTCCCGCGACGAGCGGGAACGCCAGAAGGGCCAGGGCCAGCAGGCCCGCGAAGAGAACTCTTTTTCTCACGCGATGAAAACCCCAAGAACGAAGTGTGCCGAACGCCGAGGACGAGGACCCGAGGGCCTGCTGTCGATCGTGAGCGCCGAGCGCGCTCTTCAGTCAGCCATTCTCCGATCCGTCCTTCTTCTCCAACTTCTAAATATCGAGTGAACGGTCGACGATCCAGACCACGCGGGGCTGCCCGCTGCCGGGGTTCCAGTCGTAGATGGTCGCACTGGCTGGAGTTGTCCCGTTCGTCGTTCCGGAAGAGGGGGACAGCACGGCCGGCTGACCCTGGGTGAGCACCGGCGACGCCGACGGGTCGGGCTCGAGGCGGACCGTTTTTGCCGGCGTGGGAGCGCTCGGCTCGGGGCGCGGCGAAAGCTCCGGAATGGCGAGAGTTAACGCCACCAGGGCGGCCGCGGCAGCCAGAAAGCCCCGGCGGCCACGGAACGGGCGCGCGGGAGCGACACGCCGCTCGACGCGCTTCCAATCCAGGCCTGCGCGGACGCCGGCCAGCACCCGCTCCACCTCCTGGGGGGTGACCTCCTCCAGGCCCGCGAAGGCGAAGAGAAGCCCTTCGTCCGTGCCTTCGGCCTCGGCCCGGCAGGGCTGGCAAGCAGTCAGATGCTCACGCATCTCGCGGCGTTTGAGGGAGTCGAGGGCCTCGGCGCCGTAAAGGGCGAAGAGCGCCCGCGTCTCCTGACAGGAAATACTCATGGGTCCCGCCGGCGCAGAAGGCCCGGATGGAGCCTCTCGATTTCCCGTCGCAGGATCTTGCGTGCGTTGAACAGGTGGTTGCGAACCGTCGACTCTCCGCACCGGAGGATCCGGGCGATCTCGCTGGTGTCGAGGTCCTCCATTTCCCGAAGGACGAAGGCCGCCTTCTGTTTGCCGGAGAGCCGGCCCGAGACGCGATCGAAGAGCCGGGAGATCTGTCCGTCTTCGGTTGCCCGGGTCGTTTCCGTTCCGATCGACTCCTCGCGCTGGCGCACCAGGTGGAGCGTGGCGCCGTGGGCCCGCTCCCGGCTTCGGGCGCTGCGCAGAAAATCGATCGCCAGATTCGTCGAGATCCGATACAGCCATGTGTTGAAAGAAAAGGCCTCGTCGTACCGTCCCAGCTGCTCCCAGACGCGGAGGAAAACCATCTGGGCGACGTCCCGCGCGTCTTCCCTGTCGCCCACGATTCGCCGGGCCACGGCCACGACCGCCGGCGTCTTGCGGACCACGAGAGCTTCGAAAGCCACGCGATCGCCCTGCCGGGCGGCGACCGCCAACTCCCCGTCGGACAGCTCCCGGGTCTCGTTGCGCCGCCGTTCCTCGCTGTAGACGAGCTCCATCAGCTTCTTATACGGAGAGGAGTCGTCGTCCGTTGGGGGCTTTTCATCCGACATAACCTGTTGGATGGTAAAGTCTTGAGACGGCTGGAGCAAGCGAATCGGGTGATTGGTCATCGGGTCAACGAGTGATTTTGACCGGAAAAGCGCCTGTATTTGAATAGATCGCCAGATCGCCAGATCACCCGATCAGCCGATTGGACCATGCTCCTCTATCGCCTCCTCTCCGCTCTTGCCCTTCTGGCCTACGCCCCGTTGGCCCTCCTGAGGTCCCTGGCCGGCCGCCGGCGCCTGGGCGACTTGCGGGGACGGCTGGGGAGGTCCGGCTATCCGGATCTGACCGGGGGGATCTGGGTCCACGCCGTTTCCGTCGGGGAGGTCGGTGTTGCGCGCGATCTGCTTCGGGCAGTCGGGCACCTCGAGCCCGGGCTTCGCCTGGGCCTTTCCGCGACGACGGAGGCCGGGCGAAATCTCGCGGAAAGGATCGCCTCGGACACCGCCAGCGTGTTCGCGTTCCCCTTCGACCTGTCGGCGCCCGTCGAGAGGGCGCTCTCCGCGACGCGGCCCGGACTGATCCTTCTGACCGAGACAGAGATCTGGCCGCTCTTCCTCGAACGAGCGCAACGGCGAGGCATTCCGGTAGCGCTGGTCAACGGACGGATCTCCCCGCGCTCCTTCGGCCGCTACCGCTTGGCGCGCGGATTCATCCGGCGAACGCTGGCGCGCGTCGCGCTGTTCGCGATGCAGAGCGAGCCGGACGCCGAGCGGATCCTGGCCCTGGGCGCTGCTCCGGATCGGGTTCGAGTCACCGGCAACGTCAAGTACGACCTTCCTGCGGCTCCGCCCTTTACCGACGCCGTGGCGGTCGAAGCCGCCGCCGCCGGCCGTCCGATTCTGGTTGCCGCGTCGACCGGCGAAGGAGAAGAAACGCTCGTCCTCTCGGCCTGGAG
>DATFTF010000155.1:0-6345 GCA_035262245.1 Thermoanaerobaculia bacterium | reverse complement strand
CGAACTTCTTGGACGTCGGCGGAGGCGCCTCCGAGGAGCAGGTCAAGAACGCCTTCCGCATCATCCTTTCGGACAAGAACGTCAAGGCCATCCTGATCAATATCTTCGGCGGGATCATGCGCTGCGACATCATCGCCAACGGCGTGGTCGCGGCGGTCAAGGAGATGGGTCTCTCGACACCGGTGGTCGTCCGTCTGGAAGGGACCAACGTGGATCCGGGCAAGCAGATTCTCCGCGAGTCCGGCTTGAAGATCACGCCCGCCGACGGCCTGGCCGACGCCGCGCGCAAGGCGGTGGAGGCGACGCGATGACGGAGCTGTCAGCTACCAGCTGTCAGCTGTCAGCCGAGTTCCGAGTCCCGAATCCCGAGTCCCGGCCATGAGCATCTGGGTCAACAAGGACACGCGCCTGCTGGTGCAGGGCTTGACCGGGCGTGAAGGGACGTTTCACGCCCTGGCGTCCCGCGACTACGGCACGCAGGTCGTGGCCGGAGTGACGCCCGGAAAGGGAGGCACGACCCACGAGGGAATCCCGGTCTTCAACACCGTGGCCGACGCCGTCGCGGCGACGTCGGCGAACGCCTCGATGATCTTCGTACCGCCGCCTTTCGCCGCCGACGCGGTCGTGGAAGCGGCGGAAGCGGGCGTTGCGGTGATCGCCTGCATCACCGAGGGCATCCCCACCAACGACATGATCCGGGTCAAGGCGTTCCTGGCGGAGATCGCGCGGTCGGGCAAGCCGATCCGGCTCATCGGACCCAACTGCCCGGGCATCATCACGCCGGGGGAATGCAAGATCGGGATCATGCCCGGCCGGATCCACAAGCCCGGGCGGATCGGCGTCATCTCCCGATCCGGGACGCTGACCTACGAGGCGGTCGATCAGCTTTCCCGGTTGAACCTGGGTCAGTCGACGGTCATCGGTATCGGCGGCGATCCGGTCAACGGAACCAGCTTCATCGATTGCCTGCGCGCCTTCGCCGACGACCCGAACACCGACGCTGTGATCCTCATCGGGGAGATCGGAGGGATGGCCGAGGAAGAGGCGGCCTGCTTCATCGCCGGGCATTTCCGAAAAGCGGTGGTCGCCTTCATCGCCGGACAAACGGCGCCGCCGGGGCGCCGGATGGGGCACGCCGGCGCCATCATCGCCGGAGGCCGGGGCACGGCGGCGGACAAGATGAAGGCCCTCGCCGAGGCTGGGGTGCATGTGGTGAAGTCCCCGGCGGAGATGGGGCAGAGGATGAAAGAAGTCTTGGTAGGGCGATGAAGGAGCGATTTGCGATTGGCGATTTGTGATCTGTGATTGACCCTGACAAGTCTTAGCCAGCCGCAATCACAAATCACAAATCACAAATCACAAATTGTTTCGAGGAGCTGAGTCGTGGAACGCACTCTGACAATCATCAAACCGGACGCAGTAGCCGCCGGAAAGGGTGGCTCCATTCTGGCGCACCTCGAGAAGGCCGGCTTCCGGCTGGTCTCACTGAAGAAAGTCCGCCTCTCCGTGGACCAGGCGCGCGCTTTCTACGCGGTGCATCGCGAGCGACCTTTTTACGACGCCCTCGTTCGCTTCATGACCGAGGGGCCGGTTCTGGTGGCGGCGCTCGAGAGGCCCGACGCGGTTTCACAGCTGCGCAAGGTCATGGGAGCGACCGACTCCCGCAAGGCGGAGGCCGGTACAATAAGAAACTTGTATGGCACCGACATCGAGCGCAACGCGATCCATGGAAGCGACTCAGGGGAGAATGCCGCCAAGGAGGTCGCTTTCTTCTTCTCGGAAGCCGAGCTGATCTAGGAGATTTGCGATTTGTGATTTGTGATTTGTGATTGCGGTGAGAAAGACTTGTCCGCCCCAATCGCAAATCGCCAATCACAAATCACAAATTGTTTCTTCTTCGCTTGAGTGAAACGAGGATCCGGTTCGCGACTCCGCGAAGCATCGCTACTTCTCTCTCCGTCAGCGGCCGCCCGGCCACCAGGCTCCGCCAGTCGCGCAGAGACCGCGTCCGGTGTCCCGTGTCGTAGAAGCCGATCGCGTCGAGCGCGCGGTCCCAATGTTCCATCATGCCCTCGACCTCCCGCGCCGGCGCCCAGCTCGCGTCCCTGGTCCGAGCCCTGGGACGGCGCGCGAGGAGGGCCGTCGCCAGGACGACCGCCACGGCATGAGACAGGTTCATGGTCGGAAACTGAGGCTCCGTCGCGATGTTCAGTCTGGCGGAGGAGCGCGCAAGCTCCTCTTCTGTCAGGCCGCTCCTTTCGGGGCCGAACACGAGGGCGATCCGGCTGGATCCGCCGACCTCGGCGAGCAGGTCAGGCAGTTCGGACAGATCCCGCGCGCGGTGGCGTCCTCGGCCGCGCAGTGACGTCGTGGTGAGCACGGCCGGGAATTCCTCGACCGCCTCGGGGAGCGACGGATACCGCCGAGCCTGCGCCAGGACGTCTTGCGCGCCGGAAGAAAGCCGCTCGGCCTCCTCGTCGGCGGCCGCCGCCGGCTCCACCAGCCGTAAGTCGCTGACTCCGAAATTCTTGGCCACCCGGGCGACCGACCCCAGGTTGGAGGGGAGGTGGGGCCGGACGAGGACGATGGCGAGCCGTCTGGAATCGGTCATGGACCGGAATTATCGGATTGTGAGACCATTTCTCTATCTCAGATGAGAACCTATCCGGTGAAGGTTTGGAGCTGCCTTGAGGCGGGTCTGGCGGCCTGGGCCCTAGCCACGGCAGCCCTGGCTCAGGCCACGCAACAGGAGCCCCAGGTCCCGACCTACTCGGAAAGCACCGGTTCGGAGTACGTCCTCCTGCCCGTTCAGGTCTTCGACTCGAAGGGCCGGTTCGTCGAAAACCTCTCCCAAAACGACTTCCAGGTCCATGTCGAAGGCGTCACCGTCGAGATCGACACGTTCGACCGGGACGATACCGCGCCGGTCTCCCTCGCCTTCCTGGTCGACACTTCGGGCAGCATGCACCTGGCCGGCAAGCTCGAGCACGCCAAGGACGCGGTGCGGGCGATCCTGGCGCGGCGTCGCCCCGGCGACGACTTCGCGCTCTTTGCGTTCTCGGAGGACGAAGTCCGCCAGATAGCGCCGTTTTCCTCCGATACGACGCGGCTAATCCGGGAGCTCGGTGAGCTCGAGGCCTCGGGCCGGACCGCGCTCTTCGACGCTGTGGCCGCCACCCCCTCGCGCATGCTCGCCGGCCGCAACGGGAAGCGGGCCATCATTCTCTTCACCGACGGCGTGGACAACGCCAGCCGCCTCACGCCGGTCCAGATGGCAGAGATTCTGCAGGAGGTTTCTATCCCGGTCTTTGCCATCGGAATGAAGAACGCGGCGTTCGACCGACTGACCGACGACGAGCGACGCGATCTTGCCCTGGAGAACCTCAAGATTCTTGCTTCCGCGAGCGGGGGGCAGATGCTTCTGGCCGGAGGAGACGACGATTTGCGCCCCATGGCTGAAAAAATCAACGCCGAAACACGAAAACAGTACCTTTTGGGGTTTGCCCCCTCTGGACGCGGGGACCCCAAATACCGGATCATCATGGTATCTGTGGCCCGGCCAGGACACTGGGTCATCCGGGCGCGGAGAGGATATCGAGGGAGCGCGCCGGCTCCCGCCTCGGGCATGAAGCCCGCGGCAAACGCGGCGGCTCGTTAATATCGAAAGGGGGGAATGTCTGATGGTCAACCGATTGCGGATTTCCTGGATTGCGGGCGGGGCGCTCCTTGTCGGGATCTCCGGGCTGGTGGGTTGCGCGACCAAGCAGTACGTCGGAGAAGAGGTCTCCAAAAGCAGCGCCGCGTCGGAAAAGCGGATCAACGACGTGGAAACCCAGGTCGAGGCTACCCAGAGCCGGGTCAAGGAGCACGACTCGAGGATTGCGGAGCTCGACAAGACGACCCGGGAGGCTCTGGAGCGGGCGGAGGCCGCGGGCAAGCTCGCAGAGGGCAAGTTCGTGTACTCGCTGGTTCTCTCCGATGACGCGGTGAAGTTCCCGGTCAACGGGCACATCCTCTCCAAGGAAGCCGAAGACAAGTTGAAGGACTTCTCGGAGCGGTTGAAGTCGGAGAACAAGAACGTGTACCTGGAGATCCAGGGGCACACCGACTCGACGGGCGAAAAGATCTACAACTACAAGCTCGGCGAGGAGCGCGCGGAGGCCGTTCGCCGGTATCTCAACAAGCAGGGGATCGCTCTCAACCGGATGTCCACGATCTCCTACGGCGAAGAGGAGCCGGTCGACACCAACAAGACCAAGGAGGGTCGGTCGAAGAATCGCCGGGTGGTCGTAGTCGTCCTTGCTTAGCGCGCTGCGCACGCCGAGAGGCGTCGAGCGGAAGGCGTAAGGCGAACGGAATCGAAGTCAGGCGCCCCGGCGAGTCCGGGGCGCTTTTCTTTTGAGCTTCTCCAGGGTCTCCGCGAAGTCCGCGGGAAGCGGGGCCTCCGTGAGCACGCGCTCGCCGGTCCGAGGGTGAACGAACCCGAGCCGTCGCGCGTGGAGCATCTGCCGCGGCGTCTCGAGCGGCGGCGGCGGCATTCCTCGGGGCCGGTAGACGCGGTCCCCCAGCACCGGGTGGCGGATGGAAGCGAAGTGGACCCGGATCTGATGGGTTCGCCCGGTCTCCAGCTCGACGGAGACCAGCGTGGCCTTCCCCAGGCGCTCCAGCACGCGGTAACGCGTCACCGCGCGCCGGCCGCGCTCGCTGCCGCGCGCGATGCCCCGCCGCCGGTCTCCGGCGTCCCGGACCATGTCGGCGTCCAGGACGCCCTCGCCGGAGACGCTGCCCTCCACGATCGCTACGTATTCCCGATCGATCCGATGCACGCGGAACAGATCCTGCAGCGCGTGCAGGGACTCGCGGTTGCGGGCGAAGACGACCGCTCCGGACGTGTCCCGATCGATGCGGTGAACGACGAAAGCCAAAGGCCGCCGCCGGTAGCGGTAATGGAGGTAGTCGAGGACGCGGGCGAGCAGCGTATCCCGCTCGCGTTCGGCCGTCGGCACGGTCAGGAGTCCGGCCGGCTTATCCACGATCACGAGGTCCTCGTCTTCCGCGAGCACCGCCAGCCGGGTGCGCACCCTCCGCCTCTCGGGCCGCTCGGGGTGGTAGGAGATGTGGGCGGTTTCGGCGACATCCAGGCCCGGCTCGTCGCGGACCGTCCCGTCCAGGTCGACGCGGCCCTCCCGAACCGCCTCGCGCGCCGCTCTGCGCGAGAGGCGGAAGCGCTGAGAGGCGGCCAGATCGAGCCTCATCGCGGCTCACGCGCGCTGGAGAGCGGGACGCGGATCGTCACGAAGAATCGGGGATCGCCGACAGGCGTGTCGGGGCCGGCTCCCGGGCCGTAAGAGGCCGCCGCGGCGAAGCGCTGAGAAAGGAACTGACCCAAACGCAACAGGTAGTCCGATCCGAACGCGCGAGAGCCATGGCCGACGGCGAGGACGTTGCAGAGCAGGACGGCGTCGGGAGGACTGCGTTCGAGCGATCGCATCGTCTCAGTCTCGAGGTCGGCGTCGAGGTGACCTGGAAAGAACTGCTCCTGGGGAAAGGGATTGGAGAAGCCCAGGACATAGTCGAAGAAACCTCCCTCGGGAAATCCCGTCACCTTCGAGCCCGACGGCAGCCGGACCGAGAGATCGTGCAACACGAGCCGGGTCGTCGTGGCGACCGGTTCGAGCAGGTACAGCGCTCCGCGAGGCGTCTCGACCCGGGACCAGGCCGGATTGCGGTAGAGAAGAGCGAGCGCGCCGACGCGGCCAACCAGGAAGAGAATGAACGCGCCCGCGACGAGCCGGGGCAGCGGCCCGATCACGCCGGCCGCGCGGTCCCCAGCGGCGAAGAGGAGAATCGAAGCCGAGAGGAGCGGGAGCGGGAGCAGGAACGCGTTGTAAGGCCCCACGTAGCCCGCCGCGAGCAGCAACCGGAGGCCGTAGAGAGCCGCGGCGAAGAGCAGGGCGTCGGGGATCGCGCCCAGGGTCGCGCCAGTGCCTCGCCGCGCCAGACGGCGAAGCCCCCGCCAGACCGCGCTGGCGACGGCGACGGCGGGCACCACGCGAACCAGGGGAGGGAGAAGCTGGATCGATTCGGCCAGCGCTGGCGACGGGTTGAGCGTGAAGGCCGCGGCGCCGGCCAACAGCAGCAACGCTCCGACCTCGATGCCCGTTCTGGCGGCGCCGGCGAGCGGACGCGCGAGGAATGCCGCGGTGACGAGGAGAGCGGCGACCACTGTCAGCAAGACCGCCGCAAGCGCGAGCTCCGCCAGCCGCAGGCCGGGCCGGTCGAATCCGGCATAGGCCGCGTACACGTTGCGGAAAGCCTCCGGCGGTCCGACGATGGCGAGCCAGC
>DATFTF010000154.1:0-3772 GCA_035262245.1 Thermoanaerobaculia bacterium | reverse complement strand
GGAACAAACGGTCGGCGCGCCGCACGAACAGATCGTACTCGGACTGCTACCGCGACGGCGCGGGCTGAAAGACCGCGAAGCGCGCGCCGGTCGGATCGGCGAGCACTGCGATCCAGCCGACGTCGGGGATCTCCCGACGTTCGGCGAGCAGCTTCGCGCCCAGGCCGCGCGCGGCGTCGACCGTTTTCGCCACGTCGGCCACGCGGACGTACGTCAGCCAGTACGGCGCCTCGCCGTTCTCCGCCATGAGCCCTCCTTCGATTCCCTCTCCCGGCTTGATCTCGGTGTAGGTCCCGCCCGGCGTCGCCAGGTCATTCATGGACCAGCCGAAGAGGCGCGTGTAAAAAGTCTTGGCCGCAGCGGTGTTTGGCGTGTGGAGCTCGCAGTAGGTAAAGGGATTCGGCATGTTCCTTCTCCTTTCACGCCGAATCCTGCCGGCAGCCTGCTGACAGCGTCGTGTCAGGAACCTGGCGGGATTCGGAATTCGAAAGTCGGGATTCGGAAGGGGCTCTGAGGCTGCCAGCTTAGAATCTCCCCGTGCTGTACCGCTTGGAGAACGTCCGCAAGTCCTACGGGCCCAAGGAGGTCCTCAAGGACGTCACCTGGCAGCACAACCCGGGCGAGAAGGTCGGGCTGATCGGCCGAAACGGCGCCGGCAAGACGACCCTTCTGCGGATCGCGCTGCAGCGCGAAGAGCCGGATGGCGGCCTGTTCGTCAAGGCCAACGCCGTGCGGATAGCGACCGTCGACCAGTCCCTGCCCGCCGATCTCGCCGAGAGCCTGCACGACTACGCCGCGGGCGCGTTTGCCCACCTTCACGCGATCGAATCGGAGATGAGGCGCCTGGAGCACGCCATGGCCGACGGCGACAACACGGCCGCGATCCACGATCGCTACGACGCCCTGACCCACCGGTTCGAGAACGAGGGCGGCTACGAGATGGTCGCGGAGGTGGAGAAGGCGTTGTCCGGCCTCGGTTTCGAGAAGGACGACTTCCTCCGTCCGCTCTCGCAGCTCTCCGGGGGGCAGAAGAACCGCGCCATGCTGGCCCGGGCCATTCTCTCCGCGCCGGATGTCCTCCTTCTGGACGAGCCGACCAATCATCTCGATTTTCAGGCCGTGGAATTCCTGGAGGAGTACCTGGCGCGCTCGCGCCGCGCGTTTCTCGTCGTCACGCACGACCGGCGCTTCCTGGACCGCGTTGCGGAGGAGATCATCGATCTTGAGAACGGGCGGCTGGCGGCGTATTCCGGCGGCTATACGGCGTATCGCCGGCAGAAGGCCGAGCGGATCCTCACCGCCACCCGGGCCTTCGAGAAGCAGCAGGAATTCATCGAGAAGGAGAAGGAGTACATCCGCCGCAACATCGCCGGCGTCAACTCCCGGCAGGCCAAGGGACGGCGCACGCGCCTGGAGCGGGTGGAGCTGCTGGAGAAGCCGACGGACGATGTCACCAGCGTCGCCTTCCGCTTCGATGCGGCGCGGATCGGAGGGCGCAGTTTCCTCCGGGCCCGGCACCTCGATGCCGGTTACACGCCCGGCGCTCCGATCGTGCGCGACGTCCAATTCGAGCTTCTGCGCAGCGAAAGGCTGGCGATTCTGGGCGAGAACGGCACGGGGAAGACGACCCTGTTGAAGACACTCGCCGGACGCCTCCCGCCGCTCGCCGGCAGCGCGGCGACCGGGCACGACGTCTCGATCGGCTACTACGATCAGGAGCTCTCGGATCTGGATCCGCGGCGACGCGCCATCGACGCCGTGTGGGACGAGCATCCCGGAGAGACCGAAGAAGAGATGCGGTCATACCTGGCCCGCTTCGCCTTCCGGGGCGACGAGGTCTTCGCCGAGATCTCCGGGCTCTCGGGAGGGGAGAAGGGGCGTTTGACGCTCGCCGTCGTGATGCGGCAGAGGCACAACCTTCTGCTCCTGGACGAGCCGACCAACCATCTGGATCTGGATTCCCGGGAGGCGCTGGAAGAATCGCTGGAAGACTTTCCGGGTTCGATCGTCTTCGTCTCGCACGACCGCGCCTTCATCGACCGGCTGGCGACCCGGGTGCTCGACCTGCGGGGCGGGCGCGCGGCGCCCTTCGACGGCAACTACACCGAGACCGCGGCGGCCCGCGCGGAGCGGCGGCAGCGTCCGGAGCCGGCGACGGGGCAGAGAGCCTCGGAGAGGGAGAGGGACGCCCGAGGCGACGATGCGGGTTCGGCGGAGCGGCGGGGAGCAGGGCGGAACGCTGCCGCCGCGATGCGCGCCGGCGGGTCGGATGAGGGGAAGGAGAGCGCGAGACGGCGCCGCCGGATCCAGGCTCTGGAGACGAAGATCAGCGCGCTCGAGAAGGAGATCGAGTCGCTTGAGACGCGACTCTGGGAGGAAGGCCTGACGCTAGGACCCGTCGCGTCTCGTGACCTGGCGAAACAGAAGGCGGACAGGAAGCAGGAGCTCGATCGCCTAGTCGAAGAATGGGCGACGCTGTCCGAAGAGCAGGATCGCGAGGCTCCCTCGGCGCGCCCATGACCTCGCCGGACTATTCCCCCGCCGCTCCTTCCCCCCGGCCCAGGGCCGCGATCATCGCCATCGGCAGCGAGCTGCTCGGGCCCCTGCGTCTGGACACCAACTCGCAGTGGCTGGCGGCTCGGCTGGAGGAGCTGGGGATCCCGGTCGTGCGCAAGTCGATCGTCGGCGACGAGCCGGACGCTATCGTCGACGAGCTGGCGCACGCCGCAGGCGCGGCCGGTCTCCTCCTCACCACGGGCGGTCTCGGGCCCACCGCCGACGATCGGACGGTGGCCGCCGCCGCGCGGTGGCTCGGAACGACCACCTCGCGCGACGAAGCTTTTCTGGCCCAGATGCGGGCCCGCTTCGAGCGGCGGGGAATCCGCATGGCTCCCACCAACGAAAAACAGGCCGACTTTCTGGTCGGGGCGCGCGTCCTCTCCAATCCCCGCGGGACGGCGCCTGGTTTCTGGGCGGAAAAGGAGGGCGTGGAGCTCGTCATCCTGCCCGGCGTCCCCTCGGAGATGCGCGAGATCATGGAGGAGAGCGTGCTCCCGGTCCTGGCCGAACGCTCCGCCGGACTCGTTTCGCGGCGCCGGGTGCTGCGCATCGCGGGGATGGGCGAGTCCGCGGTCGAAGAGCTCGTCGCGCCGGTCTACGACAAGTGGAAGGAACATCCGGTCACGATCTTGGCCTCGCCGGGCGAGGTGCAGCTGCACCTCTGCGTCCGCGACGATCCCCAGCGAGCCCAGGCCACGCTGGAGGCGATGGAGAGGGACTTCGCCGCGGTTCTGCCGGGCCGCATCTTCGGCCGCGACGCCGAGGATCTTTCCGCAGCCGTCGGCCGGCTCCTGAAGGACTCGGGCCGGACGCTGGCGGTGGCCGAGTCGTGCACCGGAGGAATGATCTCGGCTCTGCTCACCGACACCGCGGGGTCGAGCGCGTACTTCCTGGGCGGCGTGGTGTCCTACGCCAACTCGGCCAAGGAGGAAATCCTCGGCGTGCTCCCCGAAACGCTCGAGCGCTCCGGCGCGGTCTCCGAGGACGCCGCACGGGAGATGGCCGCCGGCGCCCGCCGGCGCTTCGGGTCGGACATGGCCGCTGCGGTCACCGGCGTCGCGGGGCCCGACGGCGGCACGCCGGAAAAGCCGGTCGGGACGGTGTGGTTCGCGATTTCCGATGCGGCGGGACAGGATCAGGCGAAGCGGCGGAGTTTCGCGGGAGATCGTGACGTGATTCGGCGCGCCGCGGCGCTCCACGCTCTGGAGCTTCT
>DATFTF010000153.1:0-10049 GCA_035262245.1 Thermoanaerobaculia bacterium | reverse complement strand
GAAGCCGAGATTCGCGTTCTTCCCATCCCTGATACCTTCTTCCCGTGCCCTTCCAACCTTTTCTTCCTTTCGATGCCGAGCCCGAGCCCGTGCGTCCGGCGGAGACCTCCGAGCCGCCGGCCCGGGCCTCGCGCTGGATCGAAGAGCTGGCCGCCATCTGCCGCGAGCGGCCGCTCGAAGAGAAGATTCTGATCGCGCCGAAACTGGCGATCGGCCACACTCTGGCCGAGAGGCTGGCGCGCGAGGGTCATCCCTGGATCCATCTGCGGGTCGCCACGCTGCGTACCCTGGCGGCCGAGGTTGCGGGGCCGGCCCTGGCCCGGGAAGGACGGCGGATTCTTTCGCGAGCCCAGGCTCTGGCCCTGGTCGAACAGGCCTGCGTCGAAGAGCCCGAAACGGATTCCTACTTCGGAGCGCTTCTGGACCGT
The DNA here is from genome assembly GCA_035262245.1 of Thermoanaerobaculia bacterium. Classification (GTDB taxonomy): domain Bacteria; phylum Acidobacteriota; class Thermoanaerobaculia; order UBA5066; family Gp7-AA6; genus DATFTF01. The sequence continues at coordinate 9,621 of DATFTF010000153.1, read as the reverse complement.
CCGGGCCTGCACCGCGCGGTCCACAGTGCGCTGGACGAGCTTCGGGGAGCGGGGTTGACGGCGGATTCGCTGCCGGCGGACGCTTTCGCGGACCCGCGCAAGCACCGAGAGCTGTCGGCGATTTTCCGGCGCTATCTGGCCGGACTCGAGAGCGGACCCTATGCCGACGGGATCGAGGTGCTGCGGAGGGCTGCGGCATCGCTGACGTCGCGACGGCCGCGGCCCGAGGCGCCGGTCTATCTCCTCCTGGCGGGAATGGAGCCCTCCTGGCTGGAGAGGCAGTTTCTTCACGCGCTCGCCGCAGGCCGGCTTCTCGAGATCGAAGGCGATCCGCCGGAGGGGTGGTCCCGCGAGGCGCGCCACGCCGACTTCTTTCGGGCCACGGGCGAAGAGAACGAGATCCGCGAGGTCTTCCGCCGCGTCCTGGCCCGCGGCATCCCCTTCGACGAGGTCGAGATCCTGCATTCCGATTCCGCGGTATACCCCGCGCTCGCCTGGGAGCTCGCGCGCGAGCAGGACATCGCCTGCACCTTCGCCGAGGGCGTGGCCGTTGCGTACACGCGTCCCGGCCAGGCCGTTCTCGCGTTTCTCGACTGGATTGCCGGGGGCTTCGATGCGGAGGCGCTCAGGCGCGTCCTCGAGTCCGAGACCATCGCCTTCGCGTCCGCTGTCCCCGGCGTGGAGACAGCAAGCCCGCGCGCCGCCGCGAGGGCGCTGCGCGACGCGGAAATCGGATGGGGGCGGGAGCGGCACCGCCGCTGCCTCGAACGGCTCATCGCCGGGCTCGAGCGGCCGGAAGTTCCCACGCGCCAGGGTCAGGACGCGAGCGAGGCCCAGACGCGCGCCCGGCAAAGCGCGCGGCGGCGCCGGCTTGACGCGGCCCGTGCGGCCAGCGCTTTCGTGGCGCGCGCTCTGGAGCTCGCTCCGGCAGCCGGCCCCGACAGCGTGGACCTGGGCGCGCTCGCCGGTGGAGCGCGGAGATTCGTCGCGGAGTTCGGCCGCGTCGGCGACGAGCTCGATGCCGCCGCGCGCACGGCTCTGGAGGCGCTCTTTCAAGAGCTCGAGGAGCTCGTGCCCCTTCGGCTGGATGCGGAGGTCGGATGCGAACGCCTGCGCGACGCAGTGGCCCGGTTAGCCATCGCCTCCGACCGGCCGCGCCCCGGGCGTATCCACATCGCCCACTTTCGTAGCGGCGGATACTCAGGACGGCCTCACACATTCTTTGTGGGGCTGGACGAAAACCGGGTTCCCGGAAGGGATCTGGAAGATCCGGTGCTCCTGGACGAAGAGCGCCGCAGGATCAATGACTCGATTCCCGACGTCTCTCTCGCGCTCGGCCGCGAGCAGCCCCGCGAGACGGCGCGCGCTCTGCGCGCCTGCATGTCCCGGGTGCGCGGAAGTCTGACCGCGAGCTACTCGTGCTACGACCTGCGCAATCTCTCCCAGGCCGGCGAGCCGGGAGCCTCCCCTTTTCTGCTCGAGGCCTTCCGGGAGAGCTCCCGAAGGCCCGAGGCGGACTTTATGGATCTCGCGGCGGCGCTGGAGCGGCCCGCGGGCTTCGTGCCCGAGAGCGGCACGGCTCTGGATGAGACGGAATGGTGGCTCGAGCGGCTCTCACGAACGGATCTGGCGCCCGGGGCCGGGGCTCCGCTCATCCGCGCCGTCTATCCCTGGCTCGGGCGGGGTCTGCGGGCGTCGGAAGCCCGAGACAGCGAGACCTTCACGATCTGGGACGGCCGCCTGGCGTCGCCGGCGCCGGAGCTCGACCCGCGCGCGGGCGGAGAGCCGTTCTCCCCTTCGCGCGTCGAAGACCTGGCCAGATGCCCGTACTCCTACTTCCTGCGCCATGTGCTCGGGATCGAGCCGGTGGCCGAGAGGGAGCCGGATCGGACCCGCTGGCTCGAGCCGATGGACGAGGGGTCGCTTCTCCACGAGGTCTTCCGGCAGTTCTTGGAGGAAGTGACCGCGGCCGGCGAAAAGCCTGAGGCGTCGCACCTCCCACGGCTCCTGCAGCTCGCCAACGAAAGAATGGAAGCGTGGAAGGAGCGCATCCCGCCCAAGAACGAGCTGGCCCTCGGGCAGACCGAGGCCAACGTGCTCTTCGCCTGCCGCACCTTTCTCCGCCTGGAGGAGGAGCACTGCCGCAAGGTCACGCCACGCTATTACGAGGTGCCCTTCGGGCGTCCTCGAGAGCTCTCCCGAACGCGGTGCGAAATCGCCCGCGCCGAGCCGGTCGCCGTCGATGCGGGAGACGGTCGCTCCTTCCTGCTGCGGGGCTCCATCGATCGAGTGGACGAGGCGCCCGACGGCACTTTTCACGTCTGGGACTACAAGACCGGCGCCGCCGGCAAGATTCGGGAGGGCGTGGGTCTGAGAGGCGGGCGGCAGATACAGCCGGCCCTCTACGCGCTCGCGCTGGAAGCCCTGCTCGCCGCGGCGGGCCGCCCGGCCCGCGTTTCCCGATCCGGCTACTTCTTCCCCGGACGGCGCGGGGAAGGCCAGCGGCTGGAGGTGCCCCTGGACCGCGCCGAGACGCGCGCCACCCTGGGCGGGCTGTTCGACCTCGTCGCGGCCGGATATTTCCCGCACGCGGTCGCGGAAGACGATTGCCGGTTCTGCGACTTCGAAGAGGTGTGCGGCGGCGTGCGTCTGGCCAGCGAGCGCGCCGCGCGCAAGCTCGCGGCCACCGACGATCCGACGCTCTCCGCTTTCTACCAGCTCCATCGCGATGCGGACCAGGACTGAGGCCGCAGCCTTTCTGGCGGATCAGCAAGCCCGCGACGCGATCCGGGAGGATCTCGACAGCACCATTCTGGTCGAGGCCGCCGCCGGCACGGGCAAGACCCGAAGCCTGGTGGAGAGGATGGTCGCACTGGTGGCCACCGGCAAGACATCCGTCGATCGCCTCTCCGCGGTGACCTTCACCATCCGGGCGGCGGCGCAGCTCAAGCAGCGGTTCCAGGGCGCCCTGGAGGAGGCGCTGCGGGAAGAGGCGCATCCCGGTCGGCGAGAGCGGCTGGCCGCGGCCCTGAGATCGATCGATCTCTGTTTCGTCGGCACGATCCACGCCTTCGCGGCGCGCCTTCTGCGGGAGCGGCCGGTCGAGGCGGGCATCGAGCCGGGATTTGCCGAGATGGACGAGCCGGAAAACGGCGCGGCCCGGCAGGAGGCGTGGAACCGCTTCACGGAAAGACTCTTCGTCCGCGGCGACCCGCGGCTGGCACGATTGATCGATCTGCACGTCCGCTTGAACGATCTGACCGAAGCCTTCGCCGACGTCTGCGAAAACTCCGATATCGAGATGGCGCCGGCCGAGCGCCTGCCGGAGCCGGACTTCTCGCGGGCCCGAGCGGCCGTCGCCCAATTCCTCAAGCTGGCCGCGGGGTCCCTTCCGTCGCAAGCGCCGGCGGGGGGATGGACAGGCTTTCAGGCGGCGGTGCGGCGGGCCCTGCGTCTTTTCGAGCTGCTCGATCCCTCCCGGGCCGCGGACTTCGTCGAGATTCTGCGGGTCTTGAAGCCGTCGACAGTCGGCGACTCGGCGGGCGCGTGGAAAGCGCCGATCAAGCGCCTGCGCAATGAGGTGATCAAGCCGTCGCTGGCGCGCTGGGCGGAGTACGTGTATCCCGACGTCTTGCCGCTGCTTCTCGAGGCGCGGGAGGAGTTCCGGCGATGGCGCCGCCGAAACGGCCGCGCCAATTTCCAGGATCTCCTGGTGGAAGGGCGCAATCTCCTGCGCGATCACGAGACGGTTCGCACGGAGCTCTTCGCGCGCTTCACCCCGATTCTCGTCGACGAGTTCCAGGACACCGATCCGATCCAGGCCGAGATCCTCTTTTACCTGACCGGGACGGACCGGCAGGAAACGGACTGGCGGAGCCTCCAGCCGGCGCCTGGCTCGCTCTTCGTGGTGGGCGATCCCAAGCAATCGATCTACCGGTTCCGGCGGGCGGACATTCTCATCTACCAGCGGGTGCGCGAGTCCATCGAGCGCTGCGGTCGTGTCTTGCGCCTCTCCACGAACTTCCGCTCGACGCCGTCTCTCTGCGACTGGGTCAATGGGACGTTCGGCGGCAAGGGTTTCTTCGGTGGGGACTCGACGCCCCTCCAGGCCGAGTACGTTCCGCTCGTCGCCTCGCGGGCCGACTCTTCGAACAAGCCGCCGGCCCTGCGCATCGAGACGCCCGCGGCCGGAAACTCCGATCTGCCCGTGGTGGAAGCCGACTCCGCGCGGATCGCCGACTTCATCGCCGCCTCGGTCGGCAAAAGAGAGCGCCGGCCCGAGGATTTTCTCGTTCTCTTCCGCAAGCGCCGGTTCATGGGGGAGTACGCGAGGGCCCTGGAGGCGCGCGGCATCGCCGCCGACCTCGGAGGCGGCAGGGCCTTCGGCGACTCGGAGGAGCTCTCCACGCTGATGCCGATTCTGCAGACCCTGGCCGATCCGGACGACCCCGTTGCTCTGGTTGCTGCGCTGCGCGGTCCCGTTTTCGGCGTGGACGACGACGCCCTCTACCGTTTTTCGCGCGTCGGAGGGCGCTTCCATTTGCGGACCGGCATTCCCTCGGGAACCGACGCCGGTCTCGCCGAAGCGTTCGAGCTGCTGCGGGAAGGCGAGGAGCTCGCGCGGACGCTGCCTCCGGCGGCGGCGATCGCGCGGCTGGTGCAGCGGCTCGGACTGGCCGCGCTCGCGGCGGCACAGCCTCTGGGCCAGAGCCGCGCCGGGAATCTCGCCAAAGCCCTCAGCGCCGCTCGAAAATTCTCCGCCGAAGGCGCGGACTTCGGCGGGGTCGTGCGCGAGCTCGAGAGCCTCCGCCATCAGGACCTGATCGAGCAAATGAGTCTCCAGCCCGGCCGCGCGGGCGCCGTCCGCCTTCTGACCATCCATGGAGCCAAGGGCCTGGAGGCGCCCGTCGTGCTGCTCGCGGCGCCGGTCGGAAATCCGACCCGTACGCGCAACGTCTTCGTCGATCGAGATGCGTCGCCCCCGGTTGGAGCCTTCCGCGTGATTCACAAGACCGGCGAGTTCAGCGAGCAGGAGATCGCACTCCCCCCGGGCTGGGAGGAGATGAGAGACATGGAGGAGCGCTTCGAGAAGGCTGAGGAGGCGCGTCTGCTCTATGTCGCCGCCACCCGTGCCGAGGAGCTCCTCGCCGTTTCCGTCAAACGCAACAAGAACGCAAGCGCCTCCGGGCCGTGGTGCCGGCTCGACCCCTTCCTGAGAGGAGAGCTCCCGCAGCCGGCGGCCCCGCGGGAGTCCGGCCTGCCCTGGGCCGGCCATTCTCCGATCGAAGAGCTCGCCGCATTCCGCGCGCGCAGCGCGGAACGCCGCGTCCGGGCAGGCCTCCCCGGATACAGCGTCGCCTCGGTGACCGCCGTTGCCCACGACCGGGCAGCGCGTCCCGGCTGGGACTGGACGGGGAAGGGAATGTCCTGGGGACGCGTGCTGCACGGATTGCTGGAGGCGTCCATGCGGGACCCCGAGCTCGACCTGCGCGCCTGCGCGGCCAATCTCCTGGCCGAGGAGGGACGGTCAGCCGAAGAGGTGGACGAAGCGGTGCGCCTGGTCCGATCCGTTCACGCTTCGCCGCTCTGGCGGCGGGCGCTCGAATCGCCAGGCTGCCTGGTGGAAGTCCCGTTTGCTCTGGCCGCTCCCGGCGGCTCCGCCGGAGCCATCTCGCAGGCGCAGGTCAACCTCCTTACCGGAGCCATCGACCTGGTCTTCGAGGAAAAGGATGGCTGGATTGTCGTCGATTACAAGTCCGATCTCGTCTCGGGCAATCGCGCCGAGCTCATCGACTTCTACCGCCCGCAGGTCCTGCGCTACCGCGATGAGTGGCAGCGCCTCACCGGCAAGATGACGAAGGCGGGCCTCTACTTCATCCACACAGGCGAAGAGGTGTGGCTCGACTAACGCCGGGAACGCGCGGGAACGCCGAGAACGCCGAGAAGTGAAGCCCGAAGCTGGAACTCGGGGGAGCCTCTGAGAAACTCGGCCCGCGGCAAAGAGCCTGACGCTCGCGGCGTGCGCAGTCTCCCGAAGTAACCGAGGGAGGAGGCGCACGCCGCGCGAGCCGGAGCGGAGCTTTCGGGATCAGGCGTTTGGTCGAGTGCCTTTGCACGAGCCAAACGCCGGTGCGCCGAAGGCGCAGATCCCGATGCGCAGCGTAGGCGAGGGGGCTTATCTGATCCGCGGCGGCCGCCGGGCGCCCGGCTGTCCCTGCACGTAGGAAAAGACGAAACGACCCTTCGGCTTTCCGACAACCTCGTCGAGCCGCATGGTCAGCGCTTCCAGGAACTCTTTGTCTCCTTCGAGGACTTCCGTCATCGAGAGAGCTCCACCCGCCAGTTCAGGAGCGGGGGTCCCGTCGGGAGGCATCAGTACGATTCTCATGAGCGTCGCCCTTGAGAAGAGCAATCCTGAAGCCAGCCGCCGACACAAGAATCTTCTCATTCTAAAGGACTTACTGAGTGCAAAAATGTGGACGGTGACAGAGTTTGGGAATCTCTCGCGGGAGCCCGGAGACAGTTTTTGCCGCGAGCTGAAAGAGTTCGTCACCGCTATGCCGATTTGCGCCATAAGTCATCAAGCGCGAGCCAATGTGTCGAGCGATCCGATAGTCCCTGTACAGCCGCCGTCAGAACCTGCGGCCGGCTTTTTCGTCTTCAGAGGTACGAGGCCCGGGACCGGAAGGACTGTCCCGCGCGATCCCGGACCCTCGCGAAACGAGGAGAAATCATGCGTCTCACCGCCGCGCTGCGCCGCGCCGCACTGCCTTTCCTTTCCGCCATGCTGGCCCTGTCCGCTCCCGCGGCAGCAGCCACCCGCATTGAAAAGACGTTCAAACTCGAACCGGGAGGCCGGTTTCGCCTGGAGACCGGAATGGGCCGTGTCCGGGTGACCGGAAAATCGGGCGGCGGCGCCCACATGGTCGTCACGTCCAAGGGGCGCGACCTCGACGACCTGCTGACCTTCCGGTACGAGGAGAGCCCGCAATCGGTGACCGTCGTGGCCCGCAGCCACCATCACATCTTCTTCGGCCACGACTCCGTGGAATTCGAGATCGAAGTTCCGGCGGAAACCTCCATCGACATCGACACTTCTGGCGGCGCCATCACCGCGGCGGACCTCAAGGCGCCGGCGAAGCTCGAAACCTCCGGAGGGGGAATCACGGTCACCGGCCTCTCCGCCGACCTGGACGCCCACACCTCGGGCGGATCGATCAAGCTGCGCGACATCCAGGGCCGGTCGCGGGTCGAGACCTCCGGGGGAGGCATCGAGGCGGTGAGCCTCCAGGGCCCGCTGCGCGCGGAGACTTCCGGCGGATCGATCCACCTCGAGGACGTCGCCGGCGACGCCGACGTCCACACTTCCGGCGGCGGCATCACGATCCGAAACGCCGGCGGCCGTGTTGCCGCGGAGACCTCGGGAGGCTCCATCGACGCCAGCTTCGCCAGAGGCAACGCCCGCGGGGGAACTCTGGAGTCCTCCGGCGGCGGCATCAGCGTCGCGCTCGACCCGGCTGTGGGCTTGAACATCGACGCCGAAGGCAATCACGTCCGGAGCGATCTGCCACTGCGCGTCCAGGGAGAAATCTCACGGCACTCGCTGCGCGGCACGCTTGGAAACGGCGGGGAGAAACTGTATCTCCACACCAGCGGCGGCGGGGTGAAGATCTCGGGACTCTGAAATAACGCCGAGAACGCGCGGGAACGCAACGGGAACGCCGGGAAGTAAAGTTTGAATTTGGAAGTGATGAAGTAACGCATCTCCGTACTTCTCGGCGTTCGCACTTCACTTCCCGGCGTTCACGGCGTTCCCGGCGTTCCCGGCGTTCGGGCCTAGCAGCTAGAATCTCTCCGTGGCGCAAGACCTCCCTCCCGTCGCCATCGTGGGCGCTGGCCCCACCGGCATCGCCTGCGCGATCGAGCTCGGCAACCGCGGCGTCGAGGCGGTGTGCTACGAGGCCGGCTTCCTGCTCGACACGATCTTTCACTTTCCGGAGGAAATGCGCTGGTACTCGACGCGCGACCTTCTGGACATCGCCGGGGTTCCCTTTGCCGTCCCCGATGCTCATCCGAACCGCCTGGAGACGCTGGCCTATTACCGCGGCGTGGCCGAGCGATTCCGCGTGCGGGTCGTTCCCCATACCCGCGTGGCGGCGATGCGGCCGCGCGGCGAGGGTCTGGAGATCAATCTGGAGGATGGCCGCGGCAGCCGGTCGATCGCCGCGCCGGCCGCGATCCTTGCGACGGGGTTCTTCCACACTCCGCGCCGGCTCGGCGTGCCCGGCGAGGACCTGCCCCACGTCCACCGCCGGTTCATCTCCTCCTATCCCTTCCATGACCGCGACGTGGTGGTGGTCGGTTCGCGCAACTCCGCCGCGGAGGCGGCGCTCGACCTCTACCGGCACGGCGCTCGGGTGACGCTGGTGGCGCGAGCCGAGACAGTCTCCGACCGCGTCAAGTACTGGATCAAGCCGGACCTGGAGAACCGCATCCGCGCCGGCGCCATCCGGGCTTTCTTCCGGACGCGGATCCTGGAGATCACGCCCGATGCCGTGCTGGTGGAGGGTCCCGCCGAACGCCGGGCCCTCGCCGCCGACGCCGTTTTCCCCTTGATCGGATACGAGCCGGACTTCGCGCTCTTTGCGCGCTGCGGCGTCGCGACGGAGGGGCCCGGCCGGGTCCCGGTGCACGACCTCGAGACGCTGGAGTCCAACGTCCCCAACCTCTATCTGGCCGGGGCGATCCTGGGAGGCACCGAGATCGGCAAGATCTTCATCGAGAACAGCCGCCACCACGCGGGGAAGATCGCCGCGGCGATCGCCCGGAGGCGCCATCCGATCGCCGCCTCGGCGCCGGGAGGGAAAGCATGACGCAGGGGGATCGGCCCTCCGACGAGCACGTCGAGCGCGTCCAAAAGACCTTCGATTCCTTCACCGAAGGAGTGGGCGACCGCCTGGACGATGCGGCCCGCGGCTCCGTAGAACGTTTGAGGGAGGCTGCGGCCGCCCGGGACGCGGAGACCGTACGGCAACATCTCGAAAACGTGCGCGAGCGGCATGGCTGGCTCTACCGGGAGCTCGCGGCGCATCCGGGCATCGCCACGCTGCTCGACGAGCTCGCCCTGTGGGGGTTTTGATCATCCGACGCAGCGTCGGACGCCTGTAACCCCGTGTACGAAAAGTTCTACGGCTTCCGCGAGGCTCCATTCAACATCACGCCCGACCCGCGGTTTCTCTTCTTTTCCGACAAGCACCGGGAGGCCTTCAACCACGTCCTGTTCGGAATTCGAGAGCGGAAGGGGTTCATCCTCGTCACCGGGGAAGTCGGCGCCGGGAAAACGACGGTGTGCCGGGCGGTTCTGACCGCGCTCGACTCCCGGTATCGGACCGCGCTCATCCTGAATCCCATCCTCACCGGGACCCAGATGCTGCGCGCGATCTTAGTCGAGCTGGGCGCCAAGTCCCGAAAGCTCGACCGGGCCGGCTACCTCGACGCGTTGAACGCGCTCCTTCTCGAAGCGGTGGCTAAGGGACAGGACGTCGTCCTCTTCATCGACGAAGCGCAGGATCTCGAGCCGGATCTCTTGGAGCAGCTGCGCCTGCTCTCCAATCTCGAGAC
>DATFTF010000152.1:0-4666 GCA_035262245.1 Thermoanaerobaculia bacterium | reverse complement strand
CCTCCTTGCGCATCGGCAAGGAGGAGCTGCGGGAGCTGCGTTACGCCGCGGTTCTCCACGATTTCGGAAAGGTCGGGGTCCGGGAATGGGTCCTGGTCAAGGCCCGCAAGCTCCCGCCCGGCCGTCGCGACCTGCTGCGGGCGCGCTTCGATCAGGCCATCCTCTCAGCTGCGGCCGAAGTCTGGGAACGAGCCGCGCGGGAGGGCTTGAGCGAGCGTCAGGTCGCCCAGGCGCTGGCCGAGCGGGTCGGCCTGCTGGAGAGGGCCTGGAAGGTGGTGGGGCGAGCGGACGAGCCGAGTCTGCTCGGAAAGGAGACATCCGCGGAGGTCGAGCGTCTACGGCAGATTCAGTACCGCGACGCCGGCGGCACGCTCCGGCCGCTCGTGGAGGATGACGAAATCTCTTATCTCTCGATTCCCAGGGGAAGCCTGGACGACCGCGAACGGCGGGAGATCGAGTCCCACGTCACGCAGAGTTTCCGCTTTCTCCTCAAGATTCCCTGGACGCCCGACCTGGCGCGTGTGCCGGAGTGGGCCTACGCACACCACGAAAAGCTGGACGGCTCCGGGTATCCCCGCCGCCTCCAGGCCGAGCAGATTCCGTTCCCGGTGCGCGCCCTGACGATCAGCGACATCTACGACGCGCTGGCGGCGCGCGATCGCCCGTACAAGAAGGCCGTCCCCGACGACCGGGCCATCGACATCCTGAATGCGGAGGCGCGCCGAGGCGTCATCGATCGCGATCTGCTCGACCTCTTCATCGACGGGAAGGTCTATCTGAAGGCGGTGCAGGGCAAGAGGACGTGAGGCGCGAGGCGGAAGGCGTGAGGCGTATCGGTCCCGCTAGAGCGGAATCGACGTGAGGCATAGGCTACGCTTTCCTGACTCTGGTCGCGGCGCGCGTAGTCTCCGCGAGGGGAGCGGAGGAGGTGCGCGCCGCGGGAGCGTGAGCGAGTGAGGGACCAGGCGGGCCGTCGAGGCCACATCCGGCCGAGCGGACCGCCGGTGCGCCTGAGGCGCAGGTCCCGATCGAGCGGAAGCGACGTGAGGCGTGAGACTCGTCTAGCTTTTCCGCCTGGAAGGTTCGCCTCGCCGATGGGTCAGAGCGACGATTCGCGTGCGCGGGGGTAGGGCCTCGCGCCAAGCCTGGACGGCGGGCGCCTTCTTCGCGTCGACCAGAATGGCCTCCAGTCCCACCGTCCGCAGGGCGAACCACCGAACGCCGAGCGCGGCGAGGTCCCCCAGGCGGCGTCCGGAAAGGCGCACATGGAAGGGACTCTCCACGATCCAGTCACGCGTTTGTGACCGGGCGGCTTCGGCGGCCCGCGCAGGAGTGACGCGCCCTTCCATCAGAAGCGCGCTCTTGCGGCCTCTCGCGTCTCCGGTCTCAGAGGTCGGAAGCGGAGCAGGATGCTCGCCGCGCAGGCCTGCGACGGCGGCGGCCAGATCGGCGTCCGGCGCGGGCCAGAAAATCCGGCGTCGGGCCAGCTCGAGGAACGCCGCATCCTTTTCGCTCGAGCGTCCCTCCGGGCAGAGGAGGATCCGCGGCAGTTCGGGACCAGCGAGCAGCGCCGCCAGGATGGTCGGCTGGATCCGCTCTCCCTTCCACCGGCCGCCGAGAGTCCGCGCCGCGGCGCACGCGCGCCGCATCGAGGGGGCCACGAGCGGAATTCGGGAAGCTCGGCTCCCGCGCCGGCGTCGGCTCGGCATGGCGGCGATCGTCCCATGTTTTTCGTCCGATCCGCGCCCGCGGCCGCCCGAATAAAGCCGCCCTCCCGCCGATTCGGGTTAAGATTTCCCGCCCGATCAAGCCACGGAGCCCTAAGAACACTCGATGCCCGTCTATCAGTTCTCCTTGCTCATCCAGGCGGCAGGGACGTTCCTGCTGTTCCTGCTGTTCCTGCTTCTCTACAAGAAGGCGCGGCGGCGGGCCTTCCTGGACTGGATCGCCTCCTGGGCTTTCCTGCTGATCGGGCTGGCCCTGACTTACGCGATCCCCCGGGCCGCAGAGGTCCGGTCCTTCGTGTTTCTCCTGCACATCGCGCTTCTGGCTCACGTCGCCTTTCTCCTTCTGGGAGTGCGGCATTTCCGCGACGAGCGGGCCGGTCGGGGCCCTATGGAGCTTCTGTGGGTCGTTCCGGTGATCGCGATCGCCTGGTGGACGGCCCTCGAGTCGGACAAGGTGACCGGCCAGTCGCCGCCGATGATGCTGGTGCTCGCGGCCGCCTACGTCACCGCCGCCGTCTCCTTCGCCATCATGCCGGGCTCCGCAGCCGGACGCGGCTTGCTCTCGATCTCCTTTCTGGTGTGGGGGGTCGAGCACGCCATCACCGGCGCCGCCTATCTGCGCTTCCGCGATCCCGCCACGATGCCGGAAAGCCTCCAGTACGTCGGCTTTGCCTCCATGCTTCTGGAGATGATGATCGCCGTGGGCATCATCATTCTTCTCTTCGAGACCAGTCAGTCGCAGCTTTCCCAGGAGATGCAGCGGCTGGTGGAGTCCGACCAGCAGCTGCGGGAGATGGGGATTCGCGATCCGCTGACCGGTCTCTACAACCGGCATCATTTCAACGACGTCATCCGTCGCGAGACGGCCAACGTGCGGCGCTACGGGATCTCCCTTTCCGTGCTCCTCGCCGACATCGACCGCTTCAAGGAGATCAACGACGTCAAGGGGCACGCCGTCGGCGACGACGTGCTCAAATTCGTCGCCGCGTATCTGACCTCCTGCGTGCGGGAGTCCGACTTCGTCTTCCGCTGGGGAGGCGACGAGTTCCTGGTGCTGCTGCCTCGGACGGACGAAGGTTCGGCGGCGCAGAAGGCGGAGGAGCTGGCCCAGCGCCTTCCGCACATTCCCGGGACGGAAGGGGTTCTCCCCGCGCTCTCGGTCGGATGGGCGACCCATCGCATGGACGCGGAATTCCCCATGACCCTGGCCCAGGCCGACGCCCGGATGTACGAGATGAAGCTCAGAGGGAAGAAGGAACGGGAAGAGCGAGAGCGCCATCTCCTGCGGCCGCCTTCATGAGGAGATAGACGCCGCGCGCCGGAAGGCCCATCACGTTGGAGTAGGAGCCCTCCACCCCTTCGATGAAACGCGCCCCGAGCCCCTGAACCGCATAGGCGCCGGCCTTGTCGCGCGGCTCCCCGGTGCCGACGTACCAGGCCAGCTCCTCCGGCGAGATCGGCGCCATGTCGACGGCGCTCTCGGCGACCAGGGCGCGGCCCGGGCCGTCCGCGCTCCGCAGTCGGATCGCCGTGACCACCCGGTGACGTTTCCCGGAGAGCAGGCGCAGCATGCGCGCGGCGTCGGCGTCGTCCCGCGGCTTTCCGAGGATCACGTCGCCCAGCAGGACCAGGGTGTCGGCGGCCAGGACCAATTTGCCGGCATGGCGCGGCGCGACCTCCGCCGCTTTGGCTGCAGCCAGCCGCTGCGCCGCCTCGCGCGCGCTCTCGCCGGGCGCGATCTCCTCCGGAACGCGGGAGGGATCGATGAGAAAGGGGATGCCGAGCGAGGTCAGAATCTCCGCTCGCCGCGGAGAGGATGAGGCCAGGACAATATATGTATTGTGAGCGGGCCCCTCAATCACAAATCACAAATCGTAATCACAAATTCCTCAGGGATAGTACCCCGAGATCGTCCGGGCCTGGAGGTTGGTCGGCTCGACCTTGACCTCGACCTTGCGCCATTTGTCTTTGGCTTCCGGGTTGCTCGAATAGTAGGTGAGGAGGTACTGGCTGCGCAGCTCCTCGTTGATCGTCTTGTAGACCCCTTCCAGGTGCTTGGCCGAGTCGATGTAGAACGTCTGGCCGCCGGTGACCTGGGCCAGCTTGTTGAGCTTGTACTTGACCTCGAGCTCGGCCCCCGAGATCTTCAGCCCGATCCCGTAGATGGCGATCCCCGACTTGCGGACGTACTCGAGGAGGGTGTCGAAGGTGAACTTGGATGCGGTGTCCTTCCCGTCGGTCAGGATCACCAGGGCCTTCTTCCCCTTGACGCCGGTGAACTGGTAGAGGCCGTAGACGATGGAGTCGTAGAGCGCCGTCGATCCCTCGGCCCGCAGGCCGGCGAGCGAGCGGAAGATCTTGTCCTTGCGGTTGGTGAGCTTGGTCAGCAGGTACGGCTCGTTATCGAAGGAGACGGTGAAGGCGCGGTCCTTGGGCCCCAGCGAGTAATCGAGGAACTGCATTGCCGCCTGCTCCGCGTCGGGGAGGGACTCGAGCATCGAGGCGGAGGTGTCGATCATGACCCCCAGGGTCAGGGGCAGGTTCTTGACGTACTCGAAGGACTCGATCTTCTGGATCGCGCCGTCCTCGAAGACCTTGAAGTTGGATTGATTGAGGCCGGCCACCGGGCGGTTGTGTTCGGTCACCGTCGTGTAGAGCTCGACCGCGTCGACCTGGACCTCCGAGACGTAGGCCGGCGCGTTGACGTAGCGCAGGTCCTCGGCCACGGTGCCGTCGTCGAGTGTCCCCACGGTGCGGACGTACCCGAGAGACTTGGTGTCGCGGATCTGCACGGTCTGTTCCCAGGGAGGCTGGTAGAGCGTGGCCACCCGGGCCTCATTGGAATAGAACTCGATCTTCTGCAGGGTCTTCCCTTCGGGAACCGAAACCGCCGCCACGACCTTGGTCGGCCCGGCCACCTTCGCGCCTTTCTGAGGAGA
>DATFTF010000151.1:0-2138 GCA_035262245.1 Thermoanaerobaculia bacterium | reverse complement strand
TGCGGATCCGACAGTGTCTCGTGCGCCTTCTTCAAGCGGTCGAACACAGCGGTGAGCTCTTTGGAGAACTGCGTCAGGTCCTCGCGGTGGCGCAGGTCGGGGTGGAAGAGACGGCTCCGTTCGAAGTAAGCCTGCTGGATCTGCTCGCCGCTCGAATCCGGCTTGATCCCCAGAAGCTCGTAGTGGGTCAGCCAGTCGATTCGGCGGTAGGTGTTCTTGACGAGCTCGGCATGCCCGGGAGCATGCTTGGCATCCTCCGCGGAAACCTCGACGTTCAGCCGCTCGACTCCCGCGCCCGCCTGCATGGCGGACGCCGCAGACCCCTCCGGCCGCCACTCCACGATCCCGCAGGAGAGGAGGGCGTAGAGCGTCTTCGCGGTAGCGCCCCGCGAGGAGCCGCCGATCTTGAGCAGAGAATCGATGTCCAGAGTTCCGTCGATCCGGGAGAGCAGGTAGGCCTCCTGCGGCGTCAGGGGGAGGTACTGGTAGCGCGACATAGGATCCGGCGACAGCATCGGCACCTGGCGCCCTTCTCCGAGCCGCTCCCGGAAGACCTCGCTCTCCGGCAGTCGGCGGATCCCTTCCACGATGATCGCCGCCGTGGACAGCGACAGGGCCACGTCCGGATCGAGAACTCCCGTCGAAGACTGAAAGCGATATTCCCCATCGTCCCAGGCGAACGTAGAGTAGACGATCTCCTCGACCAAGCGCCGCATCTCCGCGTCGAGAACGGCCCGGGACACAAGCCCTTTCTCGACGAGGATCTTCCCCAGTCTGGCCCGCCCTTGTCGGGCCACCGTCTCCAGAGCCCAGGAAATGTCCTGGTCGGTGATCCAGCCGCGGCGTTTCAGGAACGCTCCGATGCGCTGGCCTTCGCGCGACGAGGTCGCCGTGCGCAGCTCCCCTTTTTCGAAGAAGAGGTGCCGCGTCTCGTCGCCGTGCACGAGTGTCAGCGTTCCCTTGAGGCGCTCGAGGAAGATCCTCCGCAAGACATGCGGAAGAGGCGTCTCCTTCAGGGAGCCCCGAAAGCCTGGCGATTTGTCCATGTGGATGATCCGCCGACAATTCTACCGGACTGCTCGAGCAGGCCGCTGAAAAATGGATGCGGGCGTCGTGTCAGGGCTCTTGCACTCGCAGCGAAGAGGAGAACACTTCTCGAGAGATTCCACCGTGCTCAGAGAGCTTGTGGCGCCACGAGCAAAAGCCTTGCCACCGCAGGCGGTTGCGGTGGCACGTCGCAACGCCGCTCGACCCTTTGTCAGCAACCCCTCTACCGGACGGCGACCACCGCGGGGTGATTGGTGGAAGTCACGAAAAACCCGGGAATGCCGGCCTTGGCCCGCCGCGCTTCGGCAATCGAGCCATACCGTCCCCAGAGCACCCGGAAACACTGCTTGTCCCCGTGGGTTGTCGTCAGGAGCCACATCGTGCCCGCGGGCCGGTCGTGTGTCCAGGCCTGCACCAGCGAACCGGTCTCGCAGGCGAGCTCGAGCTGGATGGCGTAACGCGTCTTCCTCTCCCCCTCCAGCCGCTTGGCATCCTTGCGCGCGCGGTCGACCCACGCCGCGCGATCCTCCCCGGCAGAGGCGGAAACCGCAGGCCGAACCGGCGCCGGGGTCGCGGCCGGAGCCGAGGGCGTCCGTCGCGGGCGCGCAGAGGGCGCCGGGGAAGGCCGTGCCGCCGGAAGCGTCGGAGCGACGGTCGCAACGGCGGCGGGGGGCGGTGGTGGAGCTGTGGGGACGGAGGTCGGAGACTTTGCGACGCGGCCGATCGCGAGCGAAGCGGACTCCCGCGTCGCCGGGCGAGAGCGCCACAGAATCGTCGCAGCCACCGCTGCGAGAAGCACGACCAGGATTCCGATCACGACCCAGGGCAGCGGGCGCCTCGACCCTCCGTTCCCGCCTTCGGAACGGACGGGCGCCTCCTCTGCGAGCGGGCGATCGAGCGGCTCGGAAGGGCCGGCGTCCCAGCGGTCCGGGGCCGCGGTCGGCCACGAGGTCTCCGGCTCACCCTCGGGCCTGGGCTCTTCTTCCAGAGACGAGTCGAACGCCTCCGCCTCGGCGCCGCTCTCGGGCCAGCCGACCTCCCGGTTCTCAGACATCCTCGGCGACTCCTCGGCGTCCACGACCGGAGCTTCC
>DATFTF010000150.1:0-6634 GCA_035262245.1 Thermoanaerobaculia bacterium | reverse complement strand
CATTTCCCGTCGGGAGAGTAGCTGGGCGTTCCATCGAAGGCCTTGCTCCCCGCGGTCAAGTCGGACGGCTTTCCCCGGCCGTCGAAAGGAACGGTCCAGATGTCGCCGTTGGTCGAGAGGGCCTCCACCGGATCGGGGTTGGACGCGTAGACCAGCTCCTTCCCGTCGGGCGAGACCTCGAAGGCGTTATCGCCGCCGAAAGGCGGAGCGTCTCGATCGCCCGGCGTGAGGTCGATCGGATCGCCGGAACCGTCTGCCGGCGCCCGCCAGACGTGCGTGCGCGTCCCGTCTTTCCAGGCCGTCCAGTGGCGGAAGAGGAGGCGGTCCGCGATGCGCGCCTTTACTTTCGCCTTGCTGCGATCCTGGCTGACCTTGGTCAGGCAGGCCGTGTCCGGGCAATCCGGAAAGACATCGGACGTGAAGACGAAGGATCTTCCGTCGGGGGACCACTTGAAGGCATTGACGTCGGTTGGGAAGGCGGTCGCCTTGCGCGGCTCGCCGCCGGCCAGATCGAGCACCCAGATCTGCGATCCGCTCTCGCGCTCCGACAGGAAAGCGATCTCCTTGCCGTCCGGCGAGAACCTCGGCTCCGAGTCATTCTTCTCTCCCGAGGTCAACCGCCGCGCAGGACCGCCCGAGGCAGGCACCAGCCAGATTGCCGAGCGCAGCCGGTTCTCGTCGAGGTCGGCCGCGGCGACGGCGACTGCCAGAAGGCGTCCGTCCGGGGATAGCGAGAAGTGACCGACGCGAGCGACCCGAGCGAGCTGGTCGAAGCGAAACGGCGTTCTGTCCGCAGCGTCCCCGCAGGCTGCGAGGCTCCCCCACACGATGACGGCTGAGAAAAAAACAGCGCGCAGACGCTGGTTCATGCGTGATTTCCTCCGCCGGCGATTCTACCGGGCAGGTCGGGACACTTCCTTTTGTTATGATTTGCGTTTCCGGCTGCCGTTGCTCGGCAAGACGTCAAAAAGGAGAAAACTTGAGCGTCGTCCTGGAAGAGAAGACTCCCGCGGAGGCCGGCCCCGGCCCCCGGAGCGTCGTCAACGACTTCTCGATCCACGTGGCCACCGCCAACGGCTCGGGAAGCCAGTCCTCCAACAACATCCTGATGCGGGCGATCTTCCAGATGGGAGTTCCCGTCTCGGGAAAGAACCTCTTCCCCTCCAACATCCAGGGGCTCCCGACCTGGTTCACCATCCGGGCTTCCAAGGAGGGGTTCATCGCGCGCCGCCGCGACGTCGGCGTTCTCATCTGCATGAATCCGGAGACCGTCCACGAGGACATCCGGACGGTGCATCCCGGCGCGGCGGTGATCTACGAGGAGACACTCAACTTGAAGTCGATGCGGGACGACGTTCACTTCTACCCCGTCCCCTTCTCCAAGCTCGTCCTGGATCTGGTGCACGACGGGAAGCTTCGCCGCCTGGCGATCAACATGATCTACGTCGGCGTGGCCGCCTGGCTCCTGTCCATCGACATGGACGAGATTCAGAAGGCGCTGGTGAAGCAGTTCAAGGGCAAGGCCAAGGCCGTGGAAATCAACTGGAACGCCATTCGCGGCGGTTACGACTGGGCGGTCCAGAATCTCGCCAAGACCGACCCGTACCGCCTGGAGCGGATGGACAAGACGGCCGGAAAGATCATCATCGACGGGAACGCCGCGACCGCGATCGGCTGCATGATGGCCGGAGCCAATGTCCTGGCGTGGTATCCGATCACTCCGTCCTCCTCCCTGGCCGAAGCGTTCATGGAATACTGCCGTCGCTTCCGGAAGGATCCCGTCAGCGGGAAGCCCAGCTTCGCCATCGTGCAGGCCGAAGACGAGCTCGCCGCGGCCGGGATGGTCATGGGCGCGGGATGGGCGGGCGCGCGGGCCATGACCACGACGTCGGGGCCCGGGATCTCGCTGATGTCGGAGTTCGTAGGTCTGGGTTACTACGCGGAAGTGCCCGCCGTGATCGTCGACGTGCAGCGCGTCGGTCCGTCGACCGGGCTGCCCACCCGCACGATGCAGGGCGACATCCTGTCGACTTACTTCCTTTCCCACGGCGACGCGCAGCACATTCTTCTGATCCCCGGCTCGGTCGCCGAGTGCTACACGCTGGCCCAGGAGGCCTTCGACCTGGCCGATCGTTTTCAGACTCCCGTATTCCTGATGACCGATCTCGATCTGGGCATGAACAACTGGATGGCCGATCCCTTCCCCTATCCCGCCGAGGGCATCGACCGGGGCAAGATCATCCGAACAGCCGCGGAGCTCGAGGCGCATGTCCGCAAGTTCAAGGAATTCGCCCGCTACCGCGACGTGGACGGGGACGGCATCCCCTATCGGACGCTCCCCGGCGAGATCGACAATCCTGCCGCCGCCTACTTCACCCGCGGATCGGGACACGGCGAGCGCGCCACCTACACGGAGAGGCCGGACGACTACAAGAAGAACATGGACCGCCTGGCACGCAAGTTCGAGACGGCTCGGCGGGCGGTGCCCAAGCCGGTGGTCGAGGGCTCCGGCTCCTCGATCGGTGTCGTCGCTTACGGCTCTTCGGACTTCGCGGTTCAGGAAGCCCGCCACCTGCTGGCCTCGCGGGGTCTGGCGACAGACTCGTTGCGCCTTCGCGCGTTGCCGCTTTCCGACGAGGTCCGCGCCTTCGTGGCGGCCCACGACCGGGTCTATGTCATCGACCAGAACCGCGACCGCCAGATGTACGACATCCTGCGCCTGGAGCTGGAGGGCGAAGGCGTGAAGCTCAAATCGATCCGCCACTATGACGGCTTCCCTCTGGACGCCGAAACGGTCGTCGAGGGGATCGAAGTCGGGGAGAAGAACTAATGTCCACGGTCCGTGAGAGCGCGGCGGCAACGACCGCCAACCGCATCGGCCTGACGGTCAAGGACTACGGCGGCTTGAAGTCCACCCTGTGCACCGGGTGCGGGCACGACGTGATCACCCGGCAGCTCACCCAGGCGCTCTATGAGATGGGGGTGGCTCCCTACCGGGTGGCCAAGATGTCCGGAATCGGCTGCTCGTCCAAGACCACGGCCTACTTCGCAGACCGCGGCCACGGCTTCAATGCCGTGCACGGACGGATGCCGGCTGTCGCCACCGGGGCCATGCTGGCCAACCAGACTCTCCTGGCCATCGGCGTCTCCGGCGACGGCGACACTGCCTCCATCGGGGCCGGGCAGTTCGTCCATCTGCTCCGCCGCAACGTGCCGATGCTCTACATCGTGGAGAACAACGGCGTCTATGGCCTGACCAAGGGACAGTTCTCCGCCACCGCCGATCTGGGGTCGAAACTCAAGACCGGAGTGGTCAACGATCTGCCGGCCATCGATCTTTGCGCTTTGGGTATCGAGCTCGGCTGCGGGTATGTGGCACGCTCGTTCTCCGGCGACATGAAGCAGCTGCTGGCTCTCTTGAAGGGGGCCATCGCCCATCGGGGCACCGCCCTTCTGGACGTCATCTCTCCGTGCGTCACATTCAACAACCACGAGGATTCGACCAAGTCGTACAAGTGGGCCAAGGATCACGAGACCCCGATCCAGGAGATCGGCTTCGTCCCGTACTTCGAGGAGATCCACGTCGACTATGACCCCGGCACGACGCAGGACGTCACGCTCCACGACGGCTCGCACATTCGCCTGAAGAAGCTCCGCGCGGACTATGACCCCACCGACAAAGGCGCCGCGTTCGGCCTGCTGCGGGAAGCGCAGGAGAAGACGGAGTTCCTGACCGGCCTCATCTACGTGGAGCCCTCCAAGAAGGACTTCCTGGCCCTCCTCGATCTGCCCGACGAGCCGCTGGCTACGCTGCCCCTCGAGCGGGTTCGGCCGGCGCCCGACGCGCTCGCCCAGATCATGGAGGAGCTCAAGTAGTTCCGGCGAGGGACCGGCCGATGCACGGACTCCGGCGCTACCTTCCGGCCACGGCTCCCCGAGTCGTCTTCGCCCTGCTCTTTCTGCTCGCCGGGTGCGCCACTGGCTATCGCCCGAAGGGTTTCTTCGGCGCCGGCTTCTCCGAGCAGAAACTCGGCCCGGATCTGTGGCTCGTGACCTTCGATGCGAGCGCCTTCACCCCTAAGGATCGCGTGAAGAACTATCTGCTTTTGCGCTGCGCGGAGATCACGGTCGAACAAGGGAGCGCGTACTTCATCGTCGTGATGGCCGAGGGGAGGAAGCGGCCGGCCGGCACCACCGTCCCGACCCTGATCGACGAGCCTCCCTTTCCGCTGGGACAGACTGCCCAGCCCGAACCGCCTCCCTCCCGCTCCGCCCGCGCGGCGATTCACCTCTACAAGGAAAAGCCGGAGGAGACGAGCTACGACGCCCGCGCCTTGATCCGGGAGCTCTCCGGCGAGCAGAAATCCTGACTCCCGATTTCCGGAAACAAACAAGGCGGCCGGACGTTCTTCTCCAGGGAGGCTCCATGCGCCAGAACAGAAAAAGGTTCTTCGCCTTCGCTGCAGCGGTGTTGTCGGGGGCGGTCGTCTGGTCGGCCCGCGCCGCGGAACGGCGCGAGACGCACGATCACCATCCGTCGGGAAAGCCTTCCGCGGCGGATAAGGCCAACAAGAACTCCTGCAACACATGTCTGGAGCGGGGAGTCGTTCTCGACCCGCACCAGTTCACGCAGGGTTATGAGCCCGACGTCAAGCTGGCCTACGAGGCGGCCCAGAAGTATCCCGACCTCATTGACCGCATGCACTGTTTCTGCGAATGCAAGGAGAGCCAGAGGGAGCACCATAGGACGCTCCTGACCTGTTTCACCAACCTTCATGCCGCGGGCTGCGGAGTCTGCCAGCGTGAAGCCATCATGGTTGCCAAACTGAAAGCCCAGGGCGTTTCCGACGACGAGGTGGAAATCACCGTCGAGTCGCTCCACAAGACCGACGGCCACCCGCCGACCTTCGGGAGGGGACTGTAGAAGATTCATTCATTGATCCATTGATTCATTGTTTGATTGGGGCTCGGCGAGCCAAAATTGGGGCTCGGGTCAATGATCCAATGGTTCCATGAAACAATTCCTCTCCCTCCCCTTCGGCTTCCTTCGGACCAAGCCGCACCACTACCGCGAGATGGTGCGCGTGGCCTGGGAAAACCGGGGAGAGCTTCCCTACGCCTGGCGGATCCTGCGGAGCGGAGTCTGCGACGGCTGCGCCCTCGGCACGACGGGGCTTTCCGACTGGACGATCGAGGGGACCCACCTCTGCATGGTCCGCCTGGAGCTGATGAGGATCAACACGATGCCGGCCCTCCACCCGGCCCGTCTGCGGGACCTTCGTGGACTGACCGGGATGTCCTCCCGCGATCTGACCGGCCTCGGCCGTCTCGCCGCCCCGATGCTCCGCCGCAAGGGGGAGTCCGGGTTTCGGGAGATTTCCTGGGAGGACGCCAGCGGCTTCGCGGCGGAGCGCCTGCGGCAGGCGGATGCCGCCCGCATCGCCTTCTACCTCACCTCCCGCGGCATACCCAACGAGACGTACTACGTGGCCCAGAAGACGGCGCGTTTTCTGGGGACCAACCACGTCGACAACTCGGCCCGCTTTTGTCATGCCGCCTCGACCTCGGCGATGAAGACGACGCTCGGACACGGCGCGTCGACTGTGAGCTACAGGGACTGGATCGGGTCCGATCTGATCGTCTTGTTCGGGTCCAACACCGCCAACAACCAGCCCGTGGCCCTGAAGTACTTCGCCGAGGCCAAGCGTCGGGGCGCCGAGATCGCGGTCGTGAATCCTCTTCGCGAGCCCGGCCTGGAGCGCTACTGGATTCCATCCCAAGCCTCGAGCGCGCTTTTCGGGACGCGTCTGGCCGATCACTGGTTCGAAGTGCACACCGGCGGGGACCTCGCGTTCTGCAACGGCGTGCTCAAGGCCTTGCTCGAGGAGCCCGGGGGGATCGACGAGACATTCATCCGGGAGCGGACGGAGGGTTTCGACGCGGCGACAGCCGCGGTCCGCTCCCAATCTTGGGAGGACCTCGCGGCGGCGAGCGGCGTGTCGGAGGATCGATTGCGGGATTTCGCACGGCTCCTCGTCCGCCGGCCCCGAGCGCATTTGATCTGGTCGATGGGCCTGACCCAGAACGTCCGCGGTGTCGACACAATCCGGGCGCTCGTGAACGTGGCCCTGGCTCGCGGCCTTCCCGGCCGGCCATTCTCGGGTCTGACTCCGATTCGCGGCCATTCCGGCGTGCAGGGAGGCGCCGAGGTGGGCTGCGTGCCCGGCGTGGATTCCGCCACGCGGGAGCGTTGGGCCGGCGTGTGGGGATTCTCCGTTCCCGACGGGCCAGGGATGTCGGCGGTCGACCAGATCGCGGCCGCGGCCCGCGGCGAAGTGGACGTCTTTTGGATCGTGGGCGGCAACTTCCTGGAAACCGTGCCGGACGAGGCGCGAAGCCGCGAAGCGCTCGCGCGCCCCGGCCTGCGAATCCACCAGGATGTCGTCGTCTCCTCCCAGATGCTGGTCGAGCCGTCCGACGCCGTGCTGCTCCTGCCCGCAGCCACCCGCTACGAGACGCCGGGAGGAGTGACGGAGACTTCCACCGAGCGCCGCATCATCTTCTCGCCGGAGATCCCGGGCCGCCGAATCGCCGGAGCGCGTCCGGAGTGGGAGGTCCTCTGCGAGATCGCAGC
>DATFTF010000149.1:0-4398 GCA_035262245.1 Thermoanaerobaculia bacterium | reverse complement strand
TGATCGAGCTGCTGATCGTCATCGCGATCATCGGCATCCTGGCGGCGATCGCCATTCCGAACCTCTTGAACGCCGTGCAGAGAGGCAAGCAGAAGCGCACCATGTCGGACATGCGCACGCTGGCCACGGCCATCGAGGCTTATGCCGTCGACAACAACCTGTATCCGACCGCGAACTGCCCGAATGGAAACTGGGCTGCTGCGAACAACCCGACCCAGGTCACCAGTACGTCCAGCTTCTCGCTCCTCTCGCCGACGTACGTGGCCCAGCCCCCGACCAAGGACGGATGGCAGAACTACTTCTTCTACGCCGTCAACGTCACCGGTCAGGACTATGCCATCTGGTCCGGCGGCCGCGACCTGGTGACCGCCGGCGCCGTTTGCGGGACCACCACCAACTTCAACGACGACATCATCTACTCGGACGGTACCTTCCTGCAGTGGCCGGAAGGCACCCAGAACTAACCTACCCAAAGCGTTCGATTCGAAAGAGGCCCCGAGTCATCGGGGCCTTTTCTTTTGGAGCAACGACTCAGGCCTGGTGCCAAGCCAGGCGCGTCCGGCACCCCCGTCAGCGTCGAACGCGAAGCTCGTAATGCCCGACGCGGGCTGCGAGCTCGGGATACAGGAGCCGAAACTGCTCGTCGAACCCGGTGAGGCGCAAGGAGTCCATTCCGTGTGGCGGCTCGTAGAAATACTCCTGTGCCGGCCAGACGACGGCGGTCCGACTGCCTGAGGCCCGAAGCTCCTCTTCCATCTCATGTTGAATCGCGGCGGAATTTTGAACGCCCGGGTCGTAGGCCCACCACTTGGTATACGGAATGCGGGACGAGAGAAGAAAAAGAAGGATCGGATCGCCGGAAGACTCCGCGTGACTCGAGCTGACCGCGACGAAACGGCTCGCGGGGTCGGCGTTGCTATCGGCCAGTGAGACAACTCTCCGTGCGTCCGAAGGTATCTCCCCGGCCGGCCAGAGCGTCTGCCAGCGGGCGCCGGGCAGCCGAGCATGCTGCAGGATTCGTGTTAGGCCGCCATTGAAGAGAAACAAGGCGGGAAACGGCGACCAGGGTATCCGCCACAGGGAGACATAGGCGCTGACGAGGAGCGCCCCCACCGCGGCCAGCCGGCGCCTCCCGGCCACGCCCGAGCCGAGTGCGGCGGCCGTCACCGTGAGAGCCAGAAGAGGCATCAGGTGCGGGCGGTCCGGTCGCACCCAGAAGTAATGCGAAAAAGCCGCTGCGGTCAGTCCGAACGGCGCAGCCATGCGGAGGGAACGAGAGGACCGGATCTCGTTCCTTCCGAGAAGAACGATCGAAAGGGCCAGCAGGAACCAGACCATGGCCACCGCCAGCGCCGTGCGGCCCGTCGTTCTCGCGCCGAGCAGGGTGAGAGAAGAAAGACTCGCCAGAATGGTCGCCCCGCCGGCGAGGCGCAGGACCTTCGGCGAGCACGCCGTCGCGAGCCATGCGAGCGTGCTGGCGAAGACGATTCCCGAACCGATCAGCGTGACGACTCCCGAGCCGAATAAGGGCAGGAGTGCGGGGAAGAAATCGGGCGTGAGAAAACGAGAACCGCCTCCCATCAGCCTCTCCGGCGTCGCGACGGCGGAATCCCAGAAGGTCATGGGCGAGATCGAGCGACAGAGAAGGAGCCAGAGACCCGCCAGTCCGAGAAGCGCTGCGGCGATGAGGACGAGAACGGATCTCCATCTTGCGCTTCGATCCGATTCGGACACGAGGCCGAGACAGAGAAGCAGCGCGATGGTTCCGCCGGCATAGACAGCGAAGGCCGGCCGGGCCAGCATAGCCAGGGCCAGAGCCGCTCCTGCCCCTACGACCGCCGCGATCGGCCGGCCGCGCGGCAGTGTCGGAACCGCCGCGATCAGGACGAGGGCGATGGAGGTCCACGCAAACGCGAGGAACGCCGGCAGCTGGAAGACCGCGGAGAGAGCCAGGACCGCGGCCGGAACCCATGCCGCCGAGACGGCTCGGGATTTCTCCGCTCGGCGGACGAGCCACACCAGGGCAACACATGTCAGAACGAAAAAAGCGCCCTCACAGACGCGGAGCACCACTCCGGGGTTGGCGGGAAGGCGTCCGAAGAGAGCCAGAACGTCGTAGATGAGCGGCCCGTAGTGCGTATAGAAGTCCCGATAGGGTTTCCAGCCCGCGCGCAGGAGACGCGCGCCCAGGAGCATCGCGGAGTCGTCGTAGACGTCGATGCGAAGACAGAGCAGCCCGGCGAGCGAGGTCAGCAGGACGAGGAAGGCCGCGGCGCGGGCAGCGGCGAGCGCGTGGAAACCTGAGCCGACCGTACGGGGCGCTCCGGCCAGATCTCCTTCGGTCGGGCCGGATCCCCGGACGTTGTCCTCTCCGAGACGATCGCTCATGAACGGCCGATCGTCAGGACCAGCCGGCTGCGGGCTCCCGGCGGCCGAGCCGGAAACAGGTGTTCACACCGAGTCTCTCGAGAACCGGCGGAGCGCCGCGCGTCTCCCCGCGTAGAATCATGGCGAGCTCCTTTGCATGAAATGGCCGCTCAGCCGGTCTCATTGGCCGTGGGTGTTGCTCGCCGGGATGCCGGCGCTCGCGTGGCTTCTTCCGACCGCGTTCGGCCAGGCCCCCTCCTTTCGGGATCAGGGTGACTTCTTCTATCCCCTGAAGCTCTACACCGCCGCCCGGCTGCGGCACGGCGACATACCGCTCTGGAACTCCCTCTCCGGGCTGGGCGAACCGTGGCTCGCCAATCTGCAGTCGGGAGTCTTTTATCCGCCGACGGCGCTCTTCTTTCTTCGTTCGGCCGCGCTCGCGGGAGGTCTCTTTCTCCTCCTCCACTTCTGGCTGGGGGCCTGGGGGACCTGGAGATTCCTGAAAGAAGAGGCCGTCTCCGACGCCGGCGCTCTGGTGGGGGCGAGCCTTTACGCGAGCAGCGGGTTTGCCGCATCCATCTCGACTTTCTGGAATCACTTTAGCGCATGGTCTTATCTTCCAGCCATCGCGTGGCTCGCGCGCTCCGGTCTTCGGAGCCGGAGTTCCCGTCTGGGTCTGGCGTTGGTCGTCGGACTGCAGGCCATGGCGGGCAGCCCGGAGATCTCGGCCGGGAGCCTCATCATCGCGGCGATTCTCGTCCTGACACGGCAGCGGCGCGAGGAGCAATCCGGCTGGTCGGAGCCCTCCGGCGCCTCGCGGTTGGCAAGCCTTGGAGCTGCGAGCGTCCTCGGTTTGGCCATCGCCGGGTGGGCGCTCGTGCCGTTCGCCGAGCTGCTGGTGCATTCGGATCGACGCAGCGCGCTGCCTCGAGTGGAGCGCGAGACCGGAACCGTCGAGATGAGCGCGTTCGCTTCTACGCTGGGGATCTCGACCGGCATGAGCGGCAGTTCCTATCTCGGGTCTCTCTATCTCGGCCCCATCGCGCTCGTCGCTGCCGGCGCGGCGTTTGCGGAAAAGGAGCGCCGCAGGTTGGTCGTCGTGCTGGCCGCGGTCGGCGCAGCGGCCCTCCTGTTCTCCCTGGCCACGCCTCCTGCAACATGGCTGCGGTCGCTTCCGCTTCTCGACCGAATCCGCTATCCGGCCAAGGCACTGACGGCGACGACTTTCGCCCTTGCGACACTGGCCGGTCTGGGAACCGACGCCATGCGCTTCCGACAGGCTGGCCAGCGGAGAATCCCTCTGCTGGTGTGGGGGGGAACCCTCCTCGCGCTCACGCTCGTCGCCCGGCTCTCTCCGGAGGTGAAGCTCCTCTCGTTAGTCGGAGCCGCTGCCCTCCTCGCCCTGTTGATCGGCCGCTTTCAGAGAGGACGCGCAGCTCTCGCGGCATTGGCGGCGTTGCTGCTGATCGTGAGTCTCTTCCTGGCCAATCGGGGCGTGTTGCGCTTCGCGCCCGAGGCCGAGCTTTCGCGCGAGCCCGAGTCGGTTGGGTTCCTGGCCCGGGTGCCGGGACGCGTTCTGACTCCGCCGATGGCGGATCTCGCAATCTGGGTCCTGAAGGAGGCCGCCTTCGACGCCGGTACGCTCCGACGACAGAGAGAGGCGCTTCTGGGCTACACGAATCTCCTGGCCGGCGTTCGCACCGTCCGCACGGCCGCGGCCTTGTCCACAGAAGGGGCCGCGCGGATCGGAGACGCCATCGACGCGGCTCCGGACATCGAACGCGCGTCGGGGACGGTCAGCGCGCGGCTGTTGTGGACACCGTTCCAGCCCCTGCGCCTCGGTTCCCGCAAAGTCGGCGACTTCTTCCGGGCGCCCCTGAACGCCTATCGTCCGCGGCTCTCGGTCGTGTTTCGCCACATCGTCGAGCCCGACCCGGCAAAGGCCTGGCGCCAAGTCGTCGATGGAAAGACGGACTGGCGGACGACCGCGGTTCTCGACCGGGTCCCCGATACGGCCCCGCCGCCGAAGCC
>DATFTF010000148.1:0-3281 GCA_035262245.1 Thermoanaerobaculia bacterium | reverse complement strand
CTCGGATCGACGGAGAAGGAGAGGATGTACTGATCGTCGCCGACGGCAATGGCGGCAAAGCGGTCCACGTCGAGCCGTCTCTCGAATTCCGGGTCCACGCCGGGCACGGTCAGGTCCATCACCGCCACGCCGTCGTCCAGGACGCGCTGGACCGGCGGGTAGGCGTCCGGAACGAAGATCCCCGTCACCACCGGCCGCGCGCCGCCGAAGGTGCGGGTGAGCTCGTAGCCGCCGTCGCGGCGCTCGTAGAGCCGGCCCCCGCGCACGCCGAGGTCCTCGCGAAAATGCTCGATGACCGCCGAGGCGGTCTCGGCGATGGCCGAAGGAACGTCGGGCGAGCTTTCGATCGCCTGGATCGCCTTCTCGACCTTGCGGAACAGAGATTTCCCGGTTTCAGGCATATGCGTAGCGGCGAAAGCAGGCGATTCTATCCCGTCGCCTGCTCTGCGCGCGAAATCTGCGCCTGCGGCGCACCGGCAAGCCGCTCGCCTGTGGGCTCGACGGCTTGCCTGATTCCGTGCTCGCTCCGGCTCCCCGCGGCGCGCGACGTCGGCTTGCAGCGCGGGCGGTCGCTTCGCGACCGGCGCTGCAACGTTTCAAGACCGGAGCAAAGGCTAAGACCGGTGCCACTGGGCCCCTCGCGGCGCGACCAAGTTTCGCGGACTGGATCCGCGAAACGACTCGCGCCGCGCGAGCCGGAGCGGAGTTCGCCGGTCAGGCGGGCCGTCGAGGCCGCATCCGGCCGAGCGGACCGGCGGTGCGCCCATCGGGCGCAGACCGGCGAACGTAGCGCAGGCGACGGCTAGAGCGGACCCGCCAGGACCTCTACATCGAAACCGATTCCGCCGGCCTCGAACTTGGAACTCCCCCCGGAAGCGCCCGGCCGCGAGCCAACCGACCGGTTGCGGCCCGCTTCCTTGGCCAGCAAGAGGGCCCGGTCGGCGACTGTCAGCACTTCCTCGTGCGACTGGGCTGAGGGCTCGCCCAGGAGCCACGGAAAAGGCGCCCAGCCGACCGAGCAGGTCAGCCGTGCCTCGCGTCCTCCACCGGCGTCGAACGGCGTGTTGCCGATGACCTCCAGCAGCCGGCCGGCCAGCGCCTGGGCCTCGGCTCGAGCCGCATCGCGGCAGACGAGAAGGAACTCTTCTCCACCCCATCGGACGAGGAGATCCGACTGACGGGCGACGGAGGCCAGACGCCGGGCCGTCTCCACCAGAACGCGGTCGCCGGCCTCCTGGCCGTAGAGATCGTTGACAGTCTTGAAGTTGTCCAGGTCGACCAGATAGAAGATGAGATCGCTCTTGGCCGGCTTTCCGCCCGTCTTCCCGCCGGCATGGGCGCGCAGCGACCGCAGGACCTCCGGCCCGATCAGGACCGAGAAATAGCGGCGGTTGCGCAGGCCGGTGAGAGGGTCGATGAACGCGGCGTCCTCGACCTTCCGGTGGACGGAGTCGAGCTCCGCGCGGCTGGCTTCGAGCTCCGCCTCGACCCGGCTCCGCTCCGATTCGAGCGCCGTGAGGCGCCCGCGCATCCACGCGAAGACGGCGAGGCCGGACAGAATGGCGGCGCCGATGGCAATCCAGAACAATGTGGTTCCGATTATACCAGATATGCTATATTTCCGCCGTGGCTCGCAATTGGATCCGCGAATCCCGGCGGCGGGCGAACCTCACCCAGGAAGAGCTCGCCGAGCGCCTGGGCACCACACAATCCGCGGTCGCCCGCTGGGAGAAGGGAGACGTCTCTCCGCGGCTGGACACTTTCGAAAAGGTTGCCGCCACCTGCGGCCTCGCTCTGCGCCTAGTCCCCGCCCGCCGGAGGAGCAGCGCGCCCAAACGCTCCGGCTGACCTTCCGACCAGCCCTTCACCGCAGCGAGATATAGGGCGAAGGCTCGCCCCGTCTGTCGCCGGGCCCTTTCACCACCGGTGGCATCCGGGGTTTTGCAGGCCGGCCAATTTCCACAACTTCAGCGAACGGCAACTCCTTGCCCTTGAGTGCGAAACGCCTGAACCGCGCTATCTGGTCGCTTTCTTGCATCTCCGCGACGGCGTGCACATCCGTCAAAGGAACTAGAGACCGCGACCGCGGTCTTGTCGGACTCGATGAGGACCTCAGAGCGTACGAGGGGAAAACTGTGGTCGCCGCGCAAGAGGCCGGCGGCTCGATCGGCCGCGCCCGACGGCGCGAAAGACCATGGCTCTCGGATCTAGACCACCGGAACCCTTGCCTGCGGAGCGGCTCGACCTGAGGTTTTCCCGCGTCGAAATTGGCGTGGCGGCTCTCTTCTGGCTTCTCGCGTTGGGCCTCGGTTTTGTGCAGGCCTGGAAGACGCGATATGCGATCGATCACGATGCGGTTTCGTATCTCGACATGGGCGACGCCTACTTCCGGGGAGACTGGAAGATGGCGTTGAACGGCTACTTCAACCCCTTCTACGCCTGGGTCCTCGGCCTCACGCTCACGGTTTTTCGTCCCGGCCCGGAGTGGGAATTCCCGCTCGTCCATCTCGTCGCTTACGTCATCTTCGCCGTCTGCCTCCTCTGCTTCGCTTTCTTCTTGAAGGAGCTCCTCGCATTTCGCGAGAGGTTCTTCGCGACGAGGGGGGCGGCGGGTGAGCGGCCGAGCCTGGTCTTCTGGATCGTCCTCGGCTACGCCGTCTTCATCTGGTCTTCGCTGGATCTCGCAGCCGTGTCCAGCACGAATCCGGACATGCTCCTTGCGGCCGCGGCTTATCTCGCCGCTGCTCTGATCATCCGCATCCAAAGAGGCAGAGGTACGCTCCCCGTCTACCTCGGCCTGGGAGCGGTCCTCGGCATCGGCTATCTGACCAAGTCGGTGTTCCTTCCTCTCGGCCTCGTATTCCTGGGGATCGGACTGTGGGCCTCCCTCGAGCAGAAAGGAGCCCGGGCAGGCTTCCTGCTTGCCGGTGTCGTCTTTGCCCTGCTGGCTGGACCGCTCATCGCAGCCCTCTCGCTGGGAAAGGGACGCCTGACGATCAGCGACGCCGGCCGGCTGAACTATGCCTGGTATGTCAATGAAGTTCCCATTCGCCACTGGCAGGGAGGACCGCCCGAATTCGGCAGACCGATTCATCCGACGCGTCTCCTGGCGATGGATCCGGCGACGTACGAATTCGCGACTCCCGTGGGCGGGACCTATCCGGTCTGGTACGACGTCTCTTACTGGTACGAGGGGCTGAAGGTTCCCTTCTCCCCGCGGCTGCAGGCGGCCGCGTTCAAAAAGAATCTCGTGAAGACCGTGGGCTATTTCTTCAGGCTCC
>DATFTF010000147.1:0-7636 GCA_035262245.1 Thermoanaerobaculia bacterium | reverse complement strand
GGTGTGGAAGTCCGGCTCTTGATCGATGCCTGGGGAAGCAAGCTCGGCGATCTCGAGCAGCCGCTGCGGGACGCCGGCGTGCGCGTTCACACCTATCGCCCCCTGCGCCTGTTCTCCATCTACAAGGTCGGCAAGCGCACCCACCGCAAGGTCCTGGTGATCGATGGCCGCGTCGCGTACACGGGGGGCCTGGGCATCCAGAAGGAATGGCTCGGTGACGCGCGCAACAAGTCCGAGTGGAGGGACACACAGGTGCGGGTCGAGGGGCCGGTCGTGGCGCAGATGCAGGCGGTGTTCAGCGAGGACTGGACATACACCACCGGCGAAATCCTGGCCGGGGAGAAGTTTTACCCCAAGCCCGTCAACGCCGGCGACATGCTGGCGCAGGCGATCAAGGCCTCTCGCGGCGACGCCTCTTCGCTCGCCAAGATGCTCTACTACATGGCCATCAAGTCCGCCGCCGTTTCCATCCACATCGCCAACGCGTACTTCCTGCCCGACAAGCAATCGCGCAACGCCCTGGTGGCGGCGGTGGGGAGGGGCGTCGACGTGCAGGTCATGGTCCCCGGCCGCCACATCGATCTGCCCATGGTGCGATTTGCCTCCTGGAACCACTACGGCGACCTGCTGGAGGGGGGCGTCAAGATCTACGAGTACCGGCCGACCATGATGCACAACAAGACCATGGTCGTCGACGGCTTGTACGCGACGATCGGGTCGATCAACTTCGACTCGCGGTCGATGAACGCCAACGCGGAGGAGAGCCTGGCGATCTACGACAAGGGCTTTGCCGCGGAGATGGAGACCATGTTCGCCAACGACAAGAAACACTGCGAGCAGGTCACGTACAGCAACTGGCACCACCGGAGCCTGGGTCAGCGCCTGGCGGAGATGGTGTTCTGGGTCTGGGAACCCTATTACTGATTTGGTGATTTGCGATTTGTGATTTGCGATTGCGGCGTGCATCTCATGGGAGATACAATATATAAATTGTTCGCGCCCTCGGGCCTCTCAGCGGCCGCAGGGGCGGGGGCTCGTCCCCGCCCGCGTCGGGGCAGATCCGGCGTTTATGCCAGGTCTGTCTTAGGCGCGGGGGCCGGGGCGGCGGCCTCTGAAGGTACGCGCGCCATAGCCCAGTAGAGGAGGCCGGAGGCGGCGAAGCCGACAAACCAGCCGTACGCGTAGAGGGGCTCGAGCAGCGGAAGGATCTTGCCGCCCCAGGCGAGCGCGCAGCCGACGGCGGTCGCGGCCACCGCCTTCCAATTCCAGCCGCGGCGATAGCGGTAGACGCCGTGGGTCAGATACAGGTCCTCGAGCCTGAGCCGTTTGCGGCGTACCAGCCAGTAGTCGGCGATGAGCACGCCGGCGATCGAGCCCAGACCTCCGGAGTAGCCGACCAGCCAGGCGAAAATGTAGGTGGAGGCGTCGGCCAGCAGCCTCCAGGGCTGAAGGAGGATGCCGAGGACGCCCGCGATGAGGCCGCCGGTCTTGAAGCGGATCCAGCGCGGAAAAGCGTTGGCGAAATCGTTGGCCGGGGAGACGACGTTGGCCGCGATGTTCACGGCGAGCGTCGCCACGACGACCGTGAACATCGAGATCGCCACGACCAGCGGAGCGCGGAACTGGCGGGCGAGCTGCATCGGGTCCCAGAGGGCTTTTCCCCAGATCAGGATGGTGGCGCTGGTGATGAAGACGCCCATGGCCGAGAAGACGGTCATGGTCGTCGGCAGCGCGACCACCTGGCCGATCATCTGTTCGCGCTGGCTTTTTCCAAACCGCGTGAAGTCGGGCATGTTGAGCGAGAGCGTGGCCCAGAAGCCGACCATCGCGGTCAGGGAGGGCACGAAAACCGGAAAGAACGCCTCGAACGTCCGGAGGCGCCCGGGCTGCGACAGGAGCGGGCCGAAGCCGTGGGCGTGCCGGACCGCCCAGACCAGGAGAATCGCGGTCATCACCAGGACGAAGGGCGCCGCCCAGTTCTCGACCTTGCGAAGCAGGTCCATCCCCCGGTAGATGATGAAGACGTTCATGGCCCAGAAGATCAGAAACGAGATCCATTCCGTGGGCGGGTGGCCGAGCACGCTGCCGGGGATGAGGCCGGACCACCCGGGAATGACCGAGAGGAGCGTCTGCAAGGCCTCGCCGCCGATCCATGTCTGGATCCCGAACCAGCCGCAAGCGACGACGGCGCGCATCAGGGCCGGCAGGTTCGAACCGATCGTGCCGTAGGAGGCGCGAGCGAAGACCGGGAACGGGATGCCGTAGCGGGTGCCCGGATGCGAGTTCAAGAGAATCGGAATCAGGACGATCGTGTTGCCGAGCAGAATGGTCAGGATGGCCTGCCACCAGTTCATGCCGACGGAGATCAGGCCGGCGGCCAGGGTATAGGTCGGGATGCAGTGGGCCATCGAGATCCACAGGGCGGCGTAGTTGTAGGTCGTCCAGTTGCGCCGCGAGACCGGCACCGGCGCGAGATCCTTGTTGTAAAGAGGGGAGGCCTCGATGCGGGACGTGTCGATCAGCTCGATACGTCCGTCGCCATGCCGCTTCTCGTTGCCGTAGATGAGGGTGTCCATGCGGAACCGCGTGGGCGCATTCTAGCGGGTTGCCGAGAGATCGGGCGAGGCCGTGAGCGTTGCGCCGGCGGAGGCGCTTAAGATGGGCTCCAGAGTCACGGAAGAGAAAACTTGCGCCCGCGTCATCTCGTCCTGAAGAGCCGCCGTGTCGTCACTCCCGGCGGCGTGCGTGAGGCCTCCGTCCGTATTGCGGACGGCCGCATCGTAGAAGTCGCCGATCGTTCGGCCCCGACTCGAGGCGCGGTCGTCGTCGACATCGGCGGCCGGGTTCTGATGCCGGCCGCGATCGACACGCACGTGCACGTGAATGAGCCGGGGCGCACGGATTGGGAGGGGTTCGCCAGCGCGACGCGGGCCGCCGCGGCCGGAGGAATCGCCACTCTCGTCGATATGCCGCTGAACAGCATTCCTCCGACGACGAGCCTCGAGGCTCTTCACGCCAAGGCGGAGGCCGCGGCGGGCCGGTGCCGCGTGCACGTCGGATTCTGGGGCGGCCTGGTGCGAGGAAACGCTATCGAGCTGGAGAGGCTGCACAACGCGGGCGCCTTCGGGTTCAAGTGCTTCCTCGTGGACTCCGGCGTTGTGGAGTTCCCGCCGGTGGCGGAGAGCGATCTCGCCGCGGCCACGAGTCGGCTCGCCGTCCTGTCGGCGATGCTTCTGGTTCATGCCGAAGACGCTGGGAGGATCACGCCTTTCGGAAACGGCCGTCCCGACCAGTACTCGTCCTACTTGAGGACGCGTCCCGCCGAGGCCGAGACGGAGGCAGTCGCTCGGATGGTCCGGTTGAGCCGCGAGTCGGGGATCCGCGTTCACATCCTTCACCTGTCGTCGTCGGCGGCTGCGGAGGCCGTCGGAGCGGCCAAACGCGAAGGGCTCGCGGTCACAGGGGAGACGTGCCCGCACTATCTGACGTTCGCGTCGGAGGAAATTCCGGACGGCGCGACGGAGTTCAAGTGCGCTCCGCCGATTCGGGATCGGGAAAACCGTGAGCGGCTCTGGGCGGCGCTCGGCCGAGGAGAGATCGACCTGGTCGTCTCGGACCATTCGCCGTCCCCCGTGGAATTGAAATGCCGCGACTCGGGCGACTTTCAAAAGGCCTGGGGCGGCATCTCGTCGCTCGAGCTCTCTCTTTCCGCGACGTGGTCGGGCGCCTCGGCCCGAGGCTTCTCGATGGAAGATCTGGTGCGTTGGATGTGCCGCGGTCCGGCCGAGCTTGCCGGGCTCGGCGGATGGAAGGGATCGATCGCGCCCGGTTTCGACGCGGATCTCGTGGTCTTCGATCCGGATGCTTCGTGGACCGTCGATCCGATGAAACTTCGGCATCGCCACCCCTTGACCCCCTACGCAGGACGGGTGATGAAGGGAAGGGTTGAGGCGACGTATCTACGAGGGCGCAAGGTCTATGCCGGTGGACGGTTCTTCGGCCCTCCTCGAGGAGAGATCCTTCTCGCCTGAGGAATTCAAGACTCAAAATTCAAAATTCAAGATTGAAGGAACCTGAGAGAATCTTGAATCTTGAATCTGGAATCTGGAATCGATTTTACGGAGCTCGTCGATCTCGCGTCCGACCGAATCGGCGGAACCGCGGTCGCCGCCAACGACGAGTTTTTCGCGGCGCGCGAAAATCTCGTGAAGGCCGCCCGCCCCGTCTGGCGGGAAGCGGAGTACACCGATCGGGGCAAATGGATGGACGGCTGGGAGACTCGGCGTCGGCGGGAGCCGGGATACGACTGGTGCGTCATCCGGCTGGGGCTGGCCGGCAAAATCGCGGGCGTCATCGTGGATACCGCCCACTTCGTCGGCAATCATCCGGAGGCCTGCTCGCTCGAGGCCGCCACCTGGGACGGGAATCCGGATCGATTTTCGCCCGACGCGATGACGTGGACCGAGATCCTTCCCCGGACGGCTCTCAAGGGGGGCGCCGCGAACCGGCTGGCGGCCGAGAGCGGCGCGCGCGTCACCCATGTGCGCCTGAACATCTTTCCCGACGGCGGCGTCGCCCGATTGCGCGTCTACGGTCTCGTCATCCCGGATTGGGAAGCGCTGCGGCGCTCGAAGGCCGACGTCGATCTCGCGGCGATCGAAAACGGCGGGCGAGTCGTGGCGGCGAGCGACATGTTCTTCGGCTCGCGCCACAATCTGATCCTCCCGGGCGCTCCGCGCGGCATGAGCGACGGATGGGAGACCCGGCGCCGGCGAGGCCCGGGCAACGACTGGGCGATCGTCCGGCTGGGAGCGCGGGGGGAGATTCGGCGCGTCGAAGTCGATACCAGCCATTTCAAGGGGAACGCGCCCGGCTCCTGCTCGATCGAAGTTCTCGATGCGAGCGACGCCGCGGATCCGGCAACCCCGGATCTCTCCTGGACCGCGCTCCTGCCGAGGACGAAGGTCGAGCCTCACCGGGTTCACTTCTTCGAGCGGGAGCTGGTCCAGGCCGGCGACGCGACCCACGCCCGCTTCCAGATCTATCCGGACGGGGGAGTCGGCCGGCTGCGCCTCTTCGGACGTCTCTCCGGAGCGGCGCGGTGAGCGTGAAGCTCGCCGCCTGGAACGACCTCCCGCAGGAGGAAGCGGCCTCCGTTCTCCTGGCCTTTTGCGGTTCGCGCACGTGGGCGCGCTGCCTGGCGCTCGCCCGTCCTCTGGAGAGTCGGGGACCGCTTCTTCGGGCGGCGGAGCGCTGCTGGGCCGACCTTGCCGAGGCGGACTGGCTCGAATCGATCGCCGCGCATCCGGAGATCGGCGCCTCAGAGGTCGTCGGACTGGAGGCGCGGGAGCAGTCCGGCGTTCAGACCGCTTCGGCAGACACGCTCACCGCGCTCGACCGGGCCAACCGCGACTACCGCGACCGTTTTGGCTGGACGTTCCTCGTCTGCGCGAGGGGCAAGACCGCGGAAGAGATGTTGTCGCTGTGCCGTGAGCGACTCCATAATGAGCCGCGGACGGAGCTCCGCGTGGCGGCCGAGGAACAGAAGAAGATTACAAGACTGCGTCTGGAGGACTGGCTCGCGTGAATCGACCGGCCGCCGGGCTG
The DNA here is from genome assembly GCA_035262245.1 of Thermoanaerobaculia bacterium. GTDB lineage: Bacteria > Acidobacteriota > Thermoanaerobaculia > UBA5066 > Gp7-AA6 > DATFTF01. Next base: position 2,029 of record DATFTF010000147.1, on the reverse strand, counting down.
GGCGGAATCACGACGCACGTGCTCGATACGTCGCGAGGTCAGGCGGCGAGCGGAGTGCCGGTCCTCCTTTCGGTGCGATCGGAGTCGGGGGAGTGGCGCGAGATCGCGCGCGGTTCGACCGACGCCGATGGACGCGCTCGCCTCGCCTCCTCGCACGTCGCGCGCGGTCTTTATCAGCTGGTCTTTGACACCGCGGCCTACTATCGAGCCTGGAACGTCGAGGGCTTCTATCCCGAGGTGCAGATCGTCTTCGAGGTGCGCGACCCCTCGCAGCAGTATCACGTGCCCTTGCTGCTCTCGCCGTATGGGTATTCGACCTATCGGGGGACGTAGACGAGTGGGAGGTGCGAAGTTCTCGGTTTGGACTCGAGCTTGGACTTAGAACTTAGAACTTCGAACTGAGACCTTTCTGATGCTCTCCGACAACAGCTACGGCAAATCCGGCATTCGCCTGGTCAAGGTCACGCGGCGGCCCAACCGCCACGAGCTCGTCGATTTGACCATCTCCATCCGCTTCGAAGGAGAGTTCGACGCGGCGCATGTCTCGGGAGACAACGCTCGCGTTCTGCCGACCGACACGATGAAGAACACCGTCTACGCGCTCGCGGCGGATCATGCGCTGGATTCGGCGGAGAGGTTCGGCCTGGACCTCGCGGCGCACTTCCTGGCCGGGGGGCGCGATGTGTCCCGAGTGACGGTGGCTCTGACCGAGCATCTCTGGGAACCGCTCGCAGTCGCAAGTCAGCCGCATCCGCATTCCTTTCGCCGCGTCGGCCCGGAACGGAGAACCGTGGCCATATCGGCCTCGCGAGACGAGACCACGGTCGCAGCGGGCATCGAAGGTCTGCTCCTGCTGAAGTCGGGCGGGTCGGCCTTCTCCGGATTCCGCCGGGATCGACTGACCACTCTCGCGGAGACGCGAGATCGGATCTTCGCCACGTCCGTCGCCGCCTCCTGGCGCTATGCCCAAACCGACCTCGGCTATCGCGTCCTCCGCACGGCCGTTCGGGAGACGCTTCTGGAGACCTTCGCCGAGCACGCGAGCGAATCGGTTCAACATACGCTGCACGCGATGGGGGAGGCGGTTCTCGCCCGCCATTCCGAGGTCGCCGAGATCCGGCTCTCGCTCCCCAACAAACATCATCTCCCGGTCGATCTGAGACCCTTCGGCCTCGAGAACCGCAACGAGATCTTCGTCGCGACCGATGAGCCGTACGGCTTGATCGAGGGGACGCTGAAACGAGAAGTGAGGAGCAAGGAGCGAGAAGCGGGAAGGAAGACCCCAGAAACAAGAAGCTAGAGTCCGTGTCTCCCCTCTTTGGTCCTTGCTCCTACCGCTCGCGTCTGCCTCTCAAGATCTTCACGAACGACCGGCTGCGAAGTTCATCGATCGTCAGGCCGCTCTTATGGATCGCCTCCCGTTCGGTGATCGCGCCGCAGGCCCAGGCTCGCAGGAAGTAGTTCAACAATCCCTGGCCGGTCGCGGCGTCGTCGAAGACCTCGCCCACCAGCGTCGCCTGACCCGCTTTGGCGATGAAGGCGCGCAGCCTGGCCGAGGCGGCCTCCAACCCCTCGAGGAAAAACGCGTAGAGCGCCGCGTAGCGCGTCGGGAGCTGAGCCGGGTGAAGATCCCAGCCCTGGTAGTAGGCGTCCGCCAGGGAGTGGCGGACGTGGTCGTAGTGGAGCTTCCAGGCGCCGTAAACTGCGGCTCGATTTTCGAGCAGCTCGCGCCGCGTCAGGGATCGCCTGAACTTCCGATGCGGAGGAATCGGCAGAATGTTGGTGGCGCCGTCGGAGATCCAGATCCCCGTTCCGGCGAGGGCGACCTGCGTGACGTGCCGGGCGAAGTCGCAGGCCGGATGCAGCATGTGCTGATGCTCCGCGGTGATGTTGAGCGAAGCGGTGTAGTCGTAGGTCCCAAAATGCGCGGCGACGCAGCGGCCTTCCGACGCAGCGACGAGCCGCCCCATCGCCGCTTCTCCCCGCTCGTTGATGACGGCCTGCGGCGTCTCGACCATGAGCTCGAGCT
>DATFTF010000146.1:0-3748 GCA_035262245.1 Thermoanaerobaculia bacterium | reverse complement strand
AAGAAGGGGATGAGGAGCCGATGTCGGTCGAGCTGCTGCCGCACCGCCAACCGCGATCGCGGATCGCCGAACGATACCGCGCCTTCCGAACGGCTCTTCTCCTCTCGCGAGCGGGCGGCGTGAAATCGATCGTGTTCACCTCGAGCTTTTCCCAGGAGGGGAAAACCGCGAGCGCCGTAAATCTGGCGGTCGTGCTCGGCCAGCTCGGCAAGCGGGTCCTGCTGGTGGATGCCGATCTTCACCGGCCGCGCCTCCACGAAATCTTCCGCGTCTCCAACCGGTCCGGACTGGTTTCGGTCCTGGCGCAGGATCTCAGCCCGGATCGGGCCGTAGCGAAGACCGAGGTCCCCGATGTTTTCGTCGTCCCCTCAGGCCCCTTGTCGCCGAATCCTTCCGGCCTGCTCTCTTCGGATGCGATGAGCCAATTTCTGGAGTTTGGGAGGCTGAACTTCGACTACGTCATTCTCGACGCGCCCCCGGTTGCCGCCGTGGCGGATGCCTTCATCCTTGGCCACCAGACGGACGGTGTCGTCCTGTGTCTCCATGGGGGCAAGACTCCCCGCGAGCACGTCTCGCGAGCTCGAGACATGCTGTATCGAAACAATGTTCGAATTCTCGGCGTGCTCATCAACAATCTCATTGAGGATGCCGGCGGATACGGCGCTTTCGGCCATGATGACCGTTACTACGGTGAACAGGGGAACTACGGAGAGGATGAGCGAGCGGCCTCGGCGTTGCGCACGCGGTGAGGTGTCTCCAGGCCATCCCGCCCCTGGAACCTAGACTTTTTTGATCGACATCCATTTTCACTGCCTGCCAGGAATTGACGATGGTCCTGAAGGTTGGGACGAGGCTGTCGCGCTCTGTCAGATGGCTGCCGCGGAGGGCACCACGACGCTGGTCGCCACGCCCCACGTCCTGCGCAATGAATGGCTCAACGATGACCCCGCTGATCGAGATCTGTTGATTCTCAAATTGAACACGCTGCTCGGCGGACAGCCGTCGGTCTTGGCCGGGTCGGAATACTTCTTTTCGTCGGACGCGCTCGAGCTGGTCGAGCGCGGGCGTTGGAGCCCGCTCACTTATCTCAACCGAACCCGCTATCTCCTTCTGGAGTTCCCGCCCGGCGAAATGCCCTCAAATGCGGAGGCGATCTTTCACGAGTTTTCGCTTCTGGACGTGATCCCCATCGTGGCGCACCCCGAGCGGAACCGTCTCTTCGCCAGCGACCCAGACAGACTCCATGCGCTCGTCGAGCGGGGAGCGTTCGTTCAGATCACCGCGGGAAGCCTTCTCGGCGATTTTGGAACTGGTCCATTCGAGGCCTGCGAAGAGTTCTTCCGGCGCGGGCTGGTTCACTTCGTCGCGTCGGACGCGCACTCTCTGGATCTCCGGCCGCCCCGTCTGGCCGCCGCGCGGGAGCGCGTGCGCCGGGACTGGGGAGCGAACGCCGAGGGCGGACTCTTCGAAGCGAACCCGGAAGCACTTCTGCGCTCGGAGCGGGTCCCGTGGAGCGGGATCGGCCGTGGAACGGCATAGACGGAAAGGCGCGCCAGCCGGGGGCGAGGCGGCGGCGGGGCGGGATGATGGGCTCGGCCAGTGAACCGGAGCGCCGGAAACGGCGTTTCGGCCGTCTCTTCGCGGCTTCGGTGTCGCTCTTCCTGGCGACCCTGTCGGTCACCCACTCTCAGAGAGATTTGCGCTTGCGCCGGCGCGCCGAGAAGTTTCGAAGCGATTTCGCCATTGATCGGCGGTGGCCGTACGTGAGGAACATGCGCTTGGAACCGGCCGGCGACCTGGCCGCGGACATCGTGGTGCAAGCCGCTCTGCGGGAGGGGCCCGACGGCTCCAGGGCGTCCGTGTCGCGGCGGAACGAGGAACTGAGCGCCGCTCGCGACTTGATGGCGGAGGCGATCGCGGTCAGGCCGGGCTGGGCCTATCACCCGTTGCTCCTGGGTCGCGTGGCCGCCGAGGCGGGCCGCGCCGGAAATGCCGGCCCGCCGGTTCCACCCGAGCTCTGGGCCAGTCCGCTCCAGGCGGCGGCCGAGGCGGCGCCGGGTCTCGACGCCGCATGGGTGGCTCTGGGAAAAGCGTACCTGGAAAACTGGGCGGGGCTCTCGCCAGCGACTCGCGCGGCGGCGCTGCCGGTCCTGCGGCGGGCTCTCCTCGATCGGGAGTTTGTGGCACGGTCTTTTCGGGCGGTCGTCGGCTCCCTGGGGCGGAGCGAGGCGATGGCCATCGTTCCGGAGAGCACCGGGCCGCTCGAGGCGGCGGCACACGTTTTCTCGGAGGACGGCGACATCGAGGGTGTCGCTCAGATGATGGTTGAGATGGATCGCGCCGAGAGACAGGAGCGAGCCGGCGATCTGCGCGAGATCGAGGAGCGCAATCGCCTCGGCGATACGGAAGGCCTGCGAGCGGGGTGCCTTGCCTGGAGTCGAGAGCACCCCGCCGGCGACTTCGACGATCCAGTCGGACGGGCTGAGCTCGCGCGCCTTCTGGAGCTCTGGCCGAGCGATCGCACGGGCTCCTGGTTCCGAGACGCTAGAGGTGTGCTCGTCCGCTTCTTTCTGAACGGCCGGCAGTCCGATGTCCGAGGCGAGACGCTGGCGCGGGCGCTCGAATCCCTCTCCGGCGTGCCGGACGCCGTCCGGGCGAGGGTGAAGCTTCTGACAGGCAACCTCGAAAGCGCCGAGGAGCTGACCAGGAATGTGGAAGACCGGGATTCTCCGGAATGGACCTCCTATTTCGTCGAGCTCGCTAGACTCCAGCTCAAACGCGGCGATGCTCAAAAAGCACGCGACGCGCTCGGACGCGTCAGTCCGGCCGCGCGGGAAGGATGCGATGTCCTGATCGCGCGCCGGGAGGTGGCTCGGTTTCTCCAAGACAACGGGGAGCTCCTGGCCGTCAGTCGGATGCTCGAGCCGTTGCGGCTGGCCGCCCAATCGGTTTCGGCGTCCCCCGGGTCTTCCGAGGCGAGTGTTTCGTTGTGTCTCGACCGGGAGTGGACGAGCGGCCGCGTCCTGGCCGTTTCGATCGAGGTGGCGGCTCCCGCTGTGGTGGTCTACGGCTGGGACGGAGGCCGTTCCGGACCGGTCTCGGTCTCGGAGAGGTCCAACGTCCTCCATGTGCCGGTCGGCCGACTCTCTGGCCGGCACACCTTCTCGGTCCGAGCCCCCGCGGGAGGACCCGTGCGTGGGCTTCGCGCGGCCGTCGTAGCTCCGACCGGGTGAGAAAAGAGGACGGCGCAGCTCGCGCCAGCGACGGGTGCCTATGCTATGATCGCCGCCCTTGATCGCACCCTGCCTGAGCACGACGAAGCCGTTTATTTGCAATGATGTAGAGGGATCGGAGATGCCTATCCTGAAGGCCGAGCCGGAGATCTTTCCGGAGGGTATTTTTGGGCTGCCGGAGGCCGGCTTTCCCTGGTGGGTAGCCCATACGCGCAGCCGGCAGGAGAAGGCGCTGGCCCGATACCTGCTGCCCCTGGAGATCCCGTTCTACGGCCCCTGCCGGGAGCACAAGATCAAGCGGGCGGGGCGAACCTTCGTGTCGTACCTGCCTCTCTTCTCCGGGTACGTCTTCTTTCGCGGTTCGCCACAGCTCCGCCACGCCGTCGTGCGCAGCGATCTGACCGTCAAGGTTCTCGAGGTCAGCGACCAGCGTCTCTTGAACGAGGAGCTCTTGCAGATCCGCCGCCTTCAGGAGGCGGGCGCCTCCTTCGTTCCGTTGCGTGATCTGCTGCCGG
>DATFTF010000145.1:0-3995 GCA_035262245.1 Thermoanaerobaculia bacterium | reverse complement strand
ACCGCATCATTCTCTGGAACAAGGCGTGCGAAAAACTTGTGGGCAAGCCCGCGAAGGCCGTCCTGGGCAAGCCGTGCTACGACGTGATGTGCGGGCGGGACGCCAACGGCAATCTCTACTGCCACAGGAGCTGCGCGGTCGCCTACCAGGCGCGGGAAAGGAAGGAAGATCCCGTGCGCCGGTTCGAGCTCAAAGTGGCGACCGGCAACGGAAAAGCGAGGCTGGTCTCGAGCTCCCTGTTTGCCGTCCCCTCGTATCATCCGGCGCTGACGACAGTCGTGCATGTCCTGCGGCCCGTCGCCGACGCAGCGGCGAGCGCTTCGGCAGCCGAAGCTCCCGCCGAGCCGTTGACGCCGATGACCAATGGGGAAGGCGAGACGGTCGCATTGACGCCCAGAGAGAAGGAGATCCTCCGCAGCCTCGCTCAGGGCATGCCGACCCAGGCCATTTCGAAGAAGTTCTTCATCGCGTCGGTCACCGTCCGCAACCACATCCAGAACATCTTGCAGAAGCTCGGCGTGCACTCCAAGCTCGAGGCCGTCGTGCTGGCGCACAAACATCAGCTGATTTAAGCGGGAGGCGGGAGGCGGGAGGCGGGAGGCGTCCGCGCGCGAGGTTCGCGCGAGACTATCGGGCCTTCGTCGTTCCTTCCGCCCGCGAGCGGCGGGCTTCTCCCGGAGCGGGGCCTCTCCGCGGGCGCCTCAGAACGCCGTCACTCTTTGAGATAGTGGATCTGAGCCCGCGGAGCGGAGCGGCGGCCCGGTTCGGGCGTACGAGAGTGGGCCGCCGCGTCCCCGCGAGGGAGATGCCCGCCGGCGAGCCCGCGTCCCCGCGAGGGAGATGTCCGCCGGCGAGCCCGCGTCCCCGCGAGGGAGATGCCCGCCGCCGAGCCCGCGTCCTCGCAAGGGAGATGTCCGCCGGCGAGCTATTCGATCTGGACGGGGCGGCCGATCAGCTCGAAAACGAATCTCTCGAGGGTCCGGTTGTCGAAGCTGTTCCAGCCGTCGCAGCCGCAGTGATCGCGCGTCTCCACATCGCAGCACACCGCGGCTCCGGTGACCTGCTGGCGGCCGATGTGGTAAGCGCTGGCCAGTTGTTCGATCTCTTCACGGGTCGCCTTGGGACGCCTTCGGGAGATCCAAGGGAACCGGTCGCGCAGCTCTTGGTCGCTCAGCCGGGCGAATCCCTGGCAGAAAAGCCCGTAGCGGCCGGCGATGACGCAGGCGCAGCGCTCGTCGTCGCTCAGAGCCTGAAGGACGCTGCGGATCTGCTCGATGGCCCTCGGTCGGGAAAGTTTTTCGATCTTTTCCAGCTGGAAGCTTTCTACGGCTTTCATGGTTGGATTCTGGTAAGAAGCGGGGGGAGGCGCGTGATTCAAATGAATCATTTCGAAGCGGGGCTTCGTCCGGACGAAAAGGGCGGACGATGCGTCTGATCTGGCAGGCGGTGGCTCTCCTCACGCTCGCGGTCGTCTGCGCCGCGGCCTCCAATGCCATGGCCGGCCGCGAGAGGCGTCTCGCATGGAAGGGCGCCGCCATCACGGAAGGGAGCCAGCGCCCCGCCTCAACGCCCGCCGCGGGTTCGGCCGCCCCCGTTTCCGCCGCCTCATCCCAGGCCGGAAAGGGATCGTTCTCGCCCCACCCGGACAAGCCGTACGTCGAGATCAGCGGAGGAGAGACGTCGCAGCTTCACGGACGCGGCGACGTGCCGTTCCTCGATGCGCGCCGGACCTCGGTGTACCGGGAGGGTCACATCGCCGGCGCTCGGCCGCTCTCGGTCTGGGAGTCGGACATCGACGACAAGGTCAAGGCCTTCTTCGCCGAGGGACACGATCCCTCCGGGCCGATCGTCGTGTATTGCAGCGGAGGGGAGTGCGAGGACTCCCACACCCTGGCGCAGAAGCTCTACCTCGCCGGCTTCGACGCGGTTTTCGTTTACAAGGACGGCTTTCCGGACTGGCAGCGCCGGGGCCTGCCCGTGCACAGCGGGGACCGGCCCTGAGAACTCCCTGGCGGGAGCGACTGACCTCGCCGTGGCTGACGATCCGAGCGCAGATCGTCCTGGCCGGGGTCTTCATCGTGGCCGGCGCGCTGAAGATCGCCGACCCGCCCGGATTCGCCCATGAGATCCACAACTACGCGTTGCTCCCGGAGCGTCTGGTCAATCCCGCGGCGCTCATCTTGCCCTGGCTGGAGGTCGTCACGGGCCTCGCTCTGTTTCTCGGGGTGTGGCGCCGCTCGGCGGCGGCGATTTTCGCCGTTTTGCTGGTCGTCTTCATCGGAGCCCTCTCGATCAACCTCGGGCGCGGACGGCCGGTCGATTGCGGCTGCTTCGGAACATCTTCGGTTCCGAGAACAGGGGCCGAGCGGCTGGCCGAGATGAAGGTCGCCATCGGACGTGACGTCCTTCTCCTCCTGCTGGCCGGCCAGATCCTGTGGGCCGTGCCGCGGCCGTCGCGCCGCGGTTCCGCACCGCTCGTCCGATAGGCCGGCTCGCCTGTCTTTGGCGCGCCAGGCGAGCGCCGGAACGCCGAAGGGTCGCCGACCGTCCATCTGATGCATTCGCACCATCCGTCGGGCATCCGGTCCGCGGAAAAATAGATTCATGCCTGGCCCGGCATTTCACACGACGCCGCAATCGAGGAGGCAACCATGAGTTTGCGCGCTTCTCGCGAGGTCTCGATCGACGTGGAATCGTTGCCGGTTGCCGAGCGGGCGCCGAGTATTCTCGCTGCGTTCGACGGATTGGCGCCCGGAGAGAAGATGGATTTCGTCTCCGGAGTGCCGCCCCGGCGGCTGCTGACCCAGTTCCAGTCCGAGCGCAAGGGACTCTTCGAATGGTCGCCGGTCGAGCAGGGGCCGGAAATCTGGCGGATCGATGTCTACCGCCGGCAGGCGACGGCCGGCGATCTGCGGAGCCTGACCGAAGCCCTGGCCTGGGATCACGACCGTCTGGACGCCCTGGAGCTGCTCGCTTTCGGCGCTCGGGCCACGGGAGACTTCGCCATTGCCGCCGCGCACCACGCCCGATTCGCCGGAGGCCTGCGGCGGCACGTCCGGTTCGAAGAGGAAATCCTCTTTCCCCGTTTCGAGGCCGAAGCGGGTCTGGACGGCTCCTGCGGCCCGACCGCCGTCATGCGGATGGAACACGCCGAGATCCTGCTTCTGCTCGACGCCACCGCCGCCGCCATCGGCGATCCGGACTCCGCCGTCGTCTCTCTGCGCCGCCGCTTCCACGAGGTCATGAGCCAGCACAACGAAAAGGAAGAGCTGGTTCTCTATCCCGGTTTGGAGCACATGATCGGTCCCGACGCGAGCGACCTTCTCGTGGCCCGGTTTCAGGAGCTGGGCAGTTAACAATATATATATTGTTAGGCGCTGCCGCCTCCAGGGGAGATCCCGGAAGTCGGAGAGACGCCGTCCCTCTACACGTCGACGACGAAGGACGCGTTGGGATCCGGGGCGCGGAACACGCCGAGGATCTCTGAGATCTCCGTGACCGCACCGCCCTTCTGCGCCTTGCGCCGCACGTCCTCGATGCGGTCGAGGAGCGAGGGTTCCTTGACCTCGTAGAGAAGCCCGACGGTTAGGACGTCCTTCTCGCGCGTGTAGCGAAGGGCGGCCTCGCGGCTGCCGCGGTCGTGGTCGCCGGGAAGGAAGCGCTGCTTGGCCTTGAGCAACTTGAACTGATCGTCTCCGCGCCAGGTGACGCAGGGCGACATGATGTTCAAGAACGCGAAGCCGCGGTGATGGATGGCCGCGATCATCAGCTCGACCATGGTCTTGGGATCGCCGGAAAACGCGCGGCCGACCCAGGTGGCGCCGAAGGAGATAGCGAGCTCGCAGGGATCCACGGCCGGCTCCGGGTTGCCGTAGGCGGTCGATTTGGTCCGGTCGCCGGCGGGCGTGGTCGGCGCGACCTGGCCCTTGGTCAGGCCGTAGATCTCGTTGTCCATGAGGAAGTAGGCGACGTCGAGGTTCCTGCGCGCGGAGTGG
>DATFTF010000144.1:0-13347 GCA_035262245.1 Thermoanaerobaculia bacterium | reverse complement strand
CCGAGGGTCAGGATCCCGTACGGCTTCACCAGCGCCCCCAGCGGACCGATCGAGCCGGCCACGAACGCGAGCTCCCCGGAGGCCGCCTGGCGCGCCAGGCGGACCGCCTCCCGGTTGATCTTTTCCAGCGAATCCGACCATTCGTGCGCGGTCAGCTTCACCCGGTTGGCGTCCCAGCTGTTGGTGGTCAGGATCCGGGCGCCCGCTTGGAGATAGTCCTCGTGGACCTCGGTGACCGCGCTGGGATCGCTGAGGTTGAGAGGCGACTTGGCCTGGTCGGCAAAGGCGCCGCGAGAGACCAGAAGCGTGCCGATCGCCCCGTCGGCGAGGAGGATCTCTTCGTTCAGAGCCTTGCGAAAATCCCTGCGCATGGAGGGTCCAACAGTAGAGATTCAAGATTCAAAATTCAAGATTCAAGGTGCCAGGCGAACGGCTCCCAATCTTGAACCTTGAATCTTCCATCTTGAATATCTAAGATCCCGCCGTCCTCACCGGGCCGGGCGTCCGCCGCGGTCCCTCCTCCGATCGGAGGAAACGCATCATGAAGCTTCTCATCTGCCTCTGGCTTGCCGTGGCTTGGTCGGACGACCTTCCCTGGCAGGAGCTGACGTTCACCATCTTCCCGGATCCGGGCGTGTCGAGCGACACGGCGACTCTCTGCCGCGTGCGCGTGGTCAACAACGGCGCGCGCACCTGGCGGGGCGACCGGATCCGCTTCGAGGCCCTGGCCCTCCAGGGAGGCGCCATCGTAGACCGCGCCCGCGGCCGGTTCGGTCTCGTCCTTGGCCCGCACGAGACCCTGGAGACGGTGATCGGTTTCGTCGGCCGGTACGAACATTTCTCCGTCCGGGCGCTCTCCGGGGACTTCGACCGGACCGAGAGCTCTCGCCGCGAACGGCGTGCGACCGCCCGCAAACGGGGAAAGAAGAAGCGCTGACAGCGGCGCGGTGCGTCGGGGTCTGGCCCGCCTCGTTTCGACGGATAGAATGGCCCGAAATGAAGATCCTCGTCGTCGGAGGAGGCGGGCGAGAGCATGCTCTCTGCTGGGCCTTGCGCCGCAGCGCTTTCGTGGAGGAGCTGTTTTGCGCTCCGGGCAATCCGGGCATCACCGAGCTCGCCGACTGTCTGCCGGTTGCGGCGGGAGACATCGTCGAGCTCGCCGATCTGGCGGAAAAGCTGAATCTGGATCTGACCATCGTGGGCCCCGAGCTTCCCCTTTCCCTCGGCATCGCCGACGAATTCGCCAAGCGCAGTCTTGCCATTTTTGGCCCCACGCGCCTGGCAGCGCAGATCGAGTCCTCCAAGGTCTTCGCCAAGGAGTTCTTCCGCCGGCACGGCATCGCCACGTCGCGGGCCATCGTCTGCGCCTCGCGTTCCGAAGCGGAGACCGCCATCGAGCGGCTGGGCTTTCCGGTGGTGCTCAAGGCCGACGGCCTCGCCGGAGGCAAGGGCGTCCTGACCGTGACCTCCAAGGAAGATGCCGAGCGGACGCTGAAGCTGTTCTTCGAGGAGCGCGTCTTCGGCGCGTCGGGAGACCGGATTCTGGTGGAGGAGTTTCTGTACGGGACGGAGGCCTCTTTTCTGGCGGTGTGCGACGGACAGACCGCGGTGCCGCTGCCGACGGCCCGCGACTACAAGAAGGTGTACGACCACGATCGCGGGCCCAACACCGGCGGCATGGGCGGCCACTCACCGGCCGGGGCCGGGATGGACGCGGCGACATCTTCGCAGGTCTTGAAGGAGATCATCTGGCCGACCCTGAAGGGTCTGGCCGCCGAGGGTCGCCCGTTCTGCGGCGTGCTGTACGCCGGCCTGATGCTCACCGAGACCGGACCGAAGATCCTCGAGTTCAACGCGCGCTTCGGAGATCCCGAGACGGAAGTGATCCTCCCGCGCGTCAACTCGGATCTGGCGGCCCTCTTCGTCGCGGCCACCCGCATGGAGCTCGAGGGCATCACACCGCTGGAGATCAAACCGGAGGCCTGCGTCGGCGTCGTGCTGTGCGCCGGGGGCTATCCGGGGCCGTTCGAGAAGGGCAAGCCCATCACCGGCCTCAATGAGGCCGCTCGGCTCCCCTCCGTGCAGATCTTCCACTCCGGCACGGCGATCGTCGGCGACCGCCTGGTCACGGCGGGAGGCCGGGTTCTGGTCGTCACGGCCATGGGGCCGACTCTGGCGGACGCCGCGGCACGGGCCTACGAAGCAGCCGACCGCATCGATTTCGAAGGGAAGCACCTGCGCCGCGACATTCCGTCGGGCCTGGTCCGGCAGACGCGAAGCTAGCTGCCTCGCTTCTCGGCGCCGGTCCGGTTTCCGTCAGCTGCGCTCCCCGGCGAGACCCGGAAGTCGCGCTCGATTTTTCGATTCAGTTGCCGCAGAGATTCATGTCCGCGCACTTCATCTCGAAGAACGAGGCATCCTGGGTGGCGACTCCGTTGCTGATCCCGCCGGCGGCGATTCCGCCGTCGACGATGTTGACGTAGCCTTCGAACGTGGGCGATGTGGAGCTGGCCGAGGGGTTGTCCACGAAGATGATCACCTGGTTGACCGTAGAGGGAATGCCCGCCGTGGCCCACAGGTCGGAGATCTGGCGGACCTCTCCCGGTTGAAGGCTGGCGAAGGTCTGATTAGTCCCCACTTTCTGGCCGCTTTGGACGTCATAGAAGGTCAGTACGACGGTCACGTTCTGCCCGGTCGCGTTGATGTCCGTATTGCGCACGCCGACGTTGGAGCGCAGCTTGCCGGCGACCGAGGGGGCCGCCTTGGTGTCCCGGGCCGTTCCCACGAGGGTGGTGTCGGCGGATTCGAAGAAGAGAGAGGCGTTGTAGGCGAAGCCGACAGTGGCCGAAGAGGCCGTGCTCTCGTCCAAGTGGTTGTAGGTGCGGGCCACGACCGTCGCCTCCGACCCCAGAATCACGCCGCCGGAGCCGAAGGCCGTGACGTTGGAGAACGTCACCAGGAGAGTTCCGATCGTTCCCTGCTCGGCGCCGCCCTGGAGCAACCCGAGACCGTTTAAGTAGTCGACCAGGTCGTCCTGGTGGAAATTCTGAAGCGCCAGAAGGTTGAGGTTCTGGACCGGGGTCCGGTAAAAGCCGCCGACCGGGCTGCACGCGGAGGACACGCAGGTGTAGGAGAACTGGTACTGGACGGTGATCGTCTGGTTCGTGTTGTTGTTGATGTCGATCGACGACCGGAAGAACGCAGTGCCTTGCACCCTGGCCACGACCGGGACTTCGGCCGAGAACGAGGTCGCCGCCGCAGCGTTGACGCGGGAGACGCGCGCGATCTGCGCCCGCTGGAGCGTCGCACCCTCGCTTGCGGAGAGAGCGGCGGCGGTGAGCGTGAGGAAGGCGACGGCCATCGCGAAGGAAAAACGTTTCATGTTTCCTTTCTCCTATCCCGGCTTCGGGCCGGATACCCGGGAAAACCCTCCGGACTGTAGCAAAACTCGATCCATCCTGCCCGGGATCACGCGGAGAGCCCCTTTTCTACGGTTCTGACGTCGCTCGCGTCCGGTTCTCAGGACTCCCTGTCCTCGGAGCGCGCCAGCCGGGCTACACTGAGACGATGGGGCCCCGTTCACGGTTGACCGCCCTCGTGCGCATCGCGACGGGCATACTCTTCGTGGCGGAGGGCTCCGGTAAGGTCGCCGGCAAGTTCGTACATGGCGCCTTTGCGCGCGACGCCGAGGAAATGGCCCAGAAGGCCTGGCCCCTCTGGGGATCGTTTCTCCGTGCGGTCGTCGTGCCGCACACGACTCTGTTCGCCTGGGTGGTGGCCCTGGGAGAGCTTCTGTTGGGGATCGCGCTCCTCCTGGGTCTGTGGACCCGGATCGCCGCGACGGCAGGGGTGCTCCTGCTCCTGACCATTCTGCTCGGTCAGTCCTACGTCCCGGGGGCCGGTTGGGTGGGCTGGATCACCGCCGGTCTGGTCACCAAGTTTGCGATTCTGCTGCTTCTCTCCCTCGCCGCCTCGGGTTACGGCGCCTGGGGCCTGGATGGTCGCCGGCGCAAGGTCCGCCCGGGATTTCGGTAGCCGTCGCCTCCCTCCTCCGCTTCGGTTCGCGATCTGCGCGCTGATGCGCGCACCGGCGGACCGCTCGGCCGGATGCGGCCTCGACGGTCCGCCTGATCGCGAGACCTCCGCTCCGGCTCGCGCGGCGCGAGTCGTTTCGCGGATCCAGTCCGCGAAACTTTGTCGCGCCGCGAGGGGCACGACCGGCTACTACTTCATGAGTTCGAACTTTACTTCCCGGCGTTCCCGGCGTTTTCGCGCGTTCCCGGCGTTGGTAGCGACGTGCCTCACCGAATTAGGGCCAGGATCTCCTTCTCGTATTCGGCGAAAGTGTGTTTTCCCGAGAGCGTCTTGACCTTGCGGCCGCCACGGTCGTAGAGCACGGAGAAGGGGAGCTCGCCTCCCCAACCCTTGTCCACGGCCTCGATGAAGTCCTGGTCGTCGCCGCCGCTCTTCTTGTGGTAGTTGGGGAATGCCGGCTTCTGATCGGCCAGGAACTTGTGCACTCCGGGCAAGGCGCTGGCGAGATCCGTCGAGACGCCGACGACCCGGAGGCCTCGCGGCCCGAGCGCGTTCTGTAGACGCGTCAGGTCCGGGAACTCCTCGCGGCAGGGAACGCACCAGGTGGCCCAGAAGTTGACCAGAACGACCTTTCCCTTCTGGCCGGCGATCACGTCTTGAAGGCCCTTCCCGTCGAGTTCGCCGGCCAGAAGGGACATCGCAACGGGATCGGGTGATCGCAGCGTGATCGCAGCAAGATCGAGAGGCCCGATCAAGCTCGCCAGCCCGAGAACTGCTGCGAAGAAACGGAGTGTTGCCATCACCCGGCCCTCAAAATCGCAAATCACAAATCCCGAATCGCAAATAACGAGACTCTCTTGATCGAGCACCCGAAGGTTCCTATCGCGAGGCCAGGCGCAATCCTTCACCGCGCGGTCGCCCGCCGGATGCCCGGCCTCGAAGAAGACAGTTCAAAGGAAGCCAGACGACGCGAGCCACAAGGCGATCCTTGAAATTTAGACACGCTTGATGCTGCATCCGAACGCCTTTGTTTCAGCCCGTTGGATTGGCTTGCCGGCGAGCATGTCCTCCAGGGCGTTCTTCAGGTCCGGAGACGTCACCCCCGCAGGGTTCTCGTAGTTCTCGTCGATGCGTCCGTGGTAGCGCAGGATCCCCTGAGAGTCGACCACGTAGATCTCCGGCGTGTGGCGTGCATCGTACAAGTCCGCCACCTTGTTCTCGGGATCCTTCATCAGCGGAAACCCGAAGCCGTGCTTCTTGGCGTGATTGGCGACTTCCTCCGCCGGCTCGGTCTTGTTGCTGTTGATGCCCACGAAGAGCACGCCCCGTTTCGCGTACGCGGCGGCCATGTCGCGCATCCGGTCGTTGTAGGCGTTGGAGTATGGGCACTGAGTCGCGATGAACATGACCACTACGGCCTTGTGAGACCTGGCGGCCTCGGCCAGGGTGAAGCCCTGACCGTCGAGAGTGGTCAGGGCGAACGCGGGAGCCGGGGCGCCCAGCTGCGGGCCGGCGGCGAACGCCGCCGAAGTCAGACCGGCGAGACCGACGGACAAAGTAAAGGCTCGTAGAGAACGGGCTCGTAGAGAACGCATGGAACCTCCTTCTTTCGTCTCATTCCTAGCCCGCGGATGTCGGTCTTTATTCCCGCGTTTCGTGGGCGCGCCGAGCCGCGACCGGGGTCAGACCCGGAGCTTTCACTTGAACCAGCCTCGCCGCGGACGCGCTTCGAGCTCGGTAACCCGTGCGCCCAGCCGGGACAGTTCGTGCCGCATCTCGTCGAGGTGCTCGGACTGGCTGTGCAGGATGTCCCGGAGGCGGTCGAGCTCGGCGCGCAACGCCTCGGCATCTCCGCGCGAGGTCATGATTCGCCGCACGTCGGCCAGCCTCATCTTCTTCTCCTCGGTCAGGCGGCGAACGGCGGCCAGGCGCGCGACATCCTCGGCGCGATATCGCCGGTGGCCACCCTGCGTCTTGGGCAGCGGCAGGAGGCCCGGCAGCTCCTTTTCGTAGAATCGCAGCGTGGTGACGGGGATCCCGGTCTGACGCGACACCTCGGCGATGGTCAGGCCGAACGGGTCGGATCCGCGCACGCCCGAAGCGTATCAGTCCCCGGGAAGACCTCCGGACGTCCTAAACCGCGAACGTCGGGCGCTGAATGACGGGGTCGAACTTCCAGACATACTTGTAGGCGCCGCCGAAGAAGTCGATCTCGACCTGGTAGTGCGCCTCGACGATCAGCATCTCGCGCGAGCGGGTCACCGAAAGGTTGTCTTTGCTGACCGGAATGTCGAGCTCCTTGGCCTTCGCCAGAATCTCCTTCTGGATCTGCTGTGTGCTCTTGATGGACCCGAATCCCGCTTCCTCGGTCATGAAGTCTTCGAAGTGCGAAGCCGCGATTTTGACCGGAACGATCTTGACCAGCGCGTAACTGACGAGCACGACGATGGCGAGCCAGATCACGCACCCGACGCTCCCCTTCCCGCGCTCCCCGCGCCTGTTCCCCATCGATGACCCCCAAAAGAAGTTTTGCCGACATTGTAACCGAAGGCATCGCCTTCACCGGCAAAGACTTCGCCTGTAATGAATCGGACGCAAGCGGTCCGACGCGGGAGAACCGCGCAGAAAACGGCCGCGGTCTTAGCGCACGAGCTGGAACGAGCGCTTCCATCGCGTCCGTCGGAGGAAATCCGCGAGGAGCGCCAGAGGATTGCGGGAGGTCTTGGCCGGAGAGGCGATGGACCAGTAGACCTCGAGTGCCCGTCCCTTGATGTTGGCGGCGGGGACCGGGCCCCAGAAGCGGCTGTCGTAGGAGCTGGCGCGGTTGTCTCCCAGCGCAAAATACGCGTCGGCCGGGACCTCGAGCGGCGCGGGCTCGCCCCCGACAGGCGGGGATTCCGTCACCGATCGCGTCTCGGGAGCGCCATTGACGAGCACCTGCTTTCCGCGGACGACCACGAGATCGGCAGGAAGAGCCACGACGCGCTTGATGAAGTCCTGAGCCGGGTCCTTGGGGAACTTGAAGACCAGGACGTCGCCCCGGCGGATACCGCGATAAGGCAAGATCGCGGCGAGCGCGCGTCCATGCGGGGCGAATATGAACTTGTTGACCAGGAGATGATCGCCGGGCAGCACGGTCGGCTCCATCGAGCCGCTCGGAACGACGAAGGCCTGGAACAGGAAGGTCCGGACGAACAGAGCGGCGACCACGGCCACCAGCACGACCTCGAACAACTCCCGCCATCGTCCCGGCGGCGGCGCCGTGGCGGGTTGCTTGCCCCCAACGGGCGACTCGGAGATCAGCGCACCAGGTGGAACATCCGATCCCATCGCGTTCGGGAGAAGAAATGTAACGCCACCGAGAGAAGCTGCTGGATCTTGGCGACCGGGCCGCGCCAGACGTGGGAATTGGGCTCCGCCTCGTAGGACCAGTAGATCAGGAACGGACGGCCGAAGATGTTGGGGCGCGGAACCGGGCCCCAGAAGCGGCTGTCCAAGGAATTGTCCCGGTTGTCTCCCATGCCGAAATAGTCGCCGGAGGGAACCGTGAACGGTCCGAAATAGTCGCGGGGTCCGCGGGGGTCTCCCGGCGCGTACACCTCGGGATCGATGTGCTGGACATGAGGTCCGTCGGCCGTCTCGGAGTTGACGGTCACCTTCTTGGCGTGGACGAGGATGACATCTCCCGGCGTCCCCACGGCCCGCTTCACAAGAACGTTGCCGTCGTTCATGTCGTCCCCCGGTTTCTTGAAGACGATGATGTCGCCTCGGTGCACGGCGCGGTACGGCATCATCTTCTCCCAGCCGGAGAGGTGCGGGGCATAGGCGAACTTGTTGACCAGCAGGTGGTCGCCCACCAGGATCGTCGTCTCCATCGAACCGGTCGGGACCTGGTAGGTCTGAACCACGAACGTGCGCACGAAAAGGACGAAGACGGCGGCGACGAGCAGTGATTCATACCACTCCCGTGTCGAGGAGTGGCGGGAGGGCTCCGTGGTTTCGGAAGCGGCGGACGGCTGCCCGATTTCCTTCTTCATTCGACTTTGAGGACGGCGAGAAAGGCCTCCTGCGGGATGTCCACCCGCCCGACCCTTTTCATCCGCTTCTTCCCCTCCTTCTGTTTTTCCAGGAGCTTCCTCTTACGCGTTATGTCTCCACCGTAACACTTTGCCAGGACATTCTTGCGCATGGCCGAAACCGTCTCCCGGGCGATGATCTTGGATCCGATGGCCGCCTGGATCACGACTTCGAACATCTGGCGGGGGATGATTTCTTTCATCTTTGCGGCGAGCAGCCGGCCCTTGGCCGCCGCTTCATCGCGGTGGACGATCAGGGACAGGGCGTCCACCGGCTCGCCGTTGACCAGAATGTCGAGCTTGACCAGATCCCCCTCGCGGTATCCGACGAACTCGTAGTCGAATGAGGCGTATCCCTTGGAGATCGACTTCAACTTATCGTAGAAGTCGAGCACCACCTCGTTCAGCGGGAACTCGTAAGTCAGCACCACGCGATTGGAAGAGAGGTATTCCATCGACTTCTGGACTCCCCGCCGCTCCTCGGAAAGCTTCAGCAGCCCGCCCAGGAAGTCGTCGCGGGTGATGATGGTCGAGGCGATGTAGGGCTCCTCGATCTTCTCGATGTGGTTGGGCGGCGGGAGATGGTTGGGGTTGACGATGTCGAGGATCTCTCCCCGGGTGGTGGTGACGCGGTAGTTGACGCCGGGGGCGGTGGTGATCAGGTCGAGATCGAACTCCCGCTCCAGCCGCTCCTGGACGATCTCCATGTGGAGGAGGCCGAGAAAGCCGCAGCGGAACCCGAAGCCCAGAGCCGTCGAGTTCTCCGGCACGAACGTGAAGGAGGCGTCGTTCAATCGGAGCTTCTCCATGGCATCGCGCAGGTTGGCGTAGTCGTCGGCGTTGGTCGGGAAGAGTCCGGCGAACACCATCGGCTTGGCTTCGGCGAACCCGGGAAGGGGCGTCTCTGCGGGATGCACGGCATCGGTCAGAGTGTCGCCGATCCTGGCGGAGTGAAGGTCCTTGATGTTGGCCCAGAGGAATCCGACCTCGCCCACCGCCAACTCGGAGACGGTCTCCCGCTGCGGCCGGAAGAGGCCGATCTCCTCGACTTCCGCCTCCAGGCCCGTGCCCATCGTGCGGATCTTCATCCGGGGAGCGAGTCGGCCGTCCACGATCCGCACCAGCGACGTCACGCCGCGGTACGGGTCGTACCAGGAGTCGAAGAGGAGCGCCTTCAGGGGCGCTTGAAGGTCTCCCCGGGGAGGCGGAATGTCGCGAACGATGCGCTCCAGAAGCTCGTCGATGCCGATTCCCTGCTTGGCCGAGGTCAGCACGGCGTCGTGGGCAGGGATCCCGATGACCTGCTCGATCTGCTCGCGGGCGCGCTCGGGCTCGGCGGAGGGCAGGTCGATCTTGTTGATGACCGGAAGGATGGTCAGGTTGTTGTGCACCGCCAGATAAGCGTTGGCGAGTGTCTGAGCCTCCACGCCCTGGGTGGCGTCCACCACCAGGATGGCGCCTTCGCAGGCCGCGAGGGATCGGGAGACCTCGTAGGAGAAGTCGACGTGGCCGGGAGTGTCGATCAGGTTCAACGTGTAGTCGCGCCCGTCCGACGCCGCGTAGTGAAGCGTCACCGCGCGCGCCTTGATGGTGATGCCGCGCTCTTGTTCGAGCTCCATGTCGTCGAGCATCTGCTCGTGCATCTCACGCTGCGAGACCGCGCCGCACCGCTCGAGCAGCCGGTCGGAGAGGGTCGTCTTCCCATGGTCGATGTGGGCGACGATGGAGAAGTTGCGGATCAGGGACGGGTCGGACATGGAAATTCAAGATTCAAGATTCAACATTCAAGATTGAAATTCGACATTGGATCACATCGCGTCCCAATCTTGAATCTTGAACCTTGAATTTTGAATCAGCTCCCCAGCGGCCACCGGGACCGCGCTACAGCCGCGGCGGGAACTCCAGCCCCATCCCGGCGATAGCGCAGCAGCGCAGCCCAGGCGATCATCGCGGCGTTGTCGGTCGTCAGCGCTCGATCCGGAAGCAGGACGGCGACGCCGTGCTCCTCCCCCCAGGCGGCGAGGGTCCTCCGCAGCTCCGTGTTGGCGGCGACGCCTCCGGAGAGAGCCAGACACCGGATGCCGTCCGAGCGGTGCACGGCGTCCACGCGCTCGATCAAAGCCGTCACGATGGCGCGCTGGAACGAGGCGAAGAGATCGGCGACATCCGCCGAAACGGAATCCGGATCGACCGGAGACCCGTCGACGCCGCGCCGCTCGAACTCGCGCAGCATCGCCGTCTTCAAGCCCGAAAACGAGAAGTCGAGGCTGCCGTCGGCGAGCCGGCCCACCGGCAGCCGATGCCGCATCCCGTCGCCGCGCGCCGCGATCCGGTCGACCACCGGTCCTCCGGGGTAAGGGAGCCCGGCCCGCCGGGCCACCTTGTCGAACGCCTCCCCGGGCGCGTCGTCGCGCGTGCGGGCCAGCGGCACGATGCGCTCCTCTTCCACCCGCACCAGCTCGGCGTGCCCGCCGGAGACCACCAGGCCGTGGAACGGGTACTCGACCGGCCGAGCCGGGGAGCCGTCGGCAAAGAGGTGCGCCGAGAAGAGGTGTCCTTCCAGGTGATTGACGGGCTGGAGCGGCAGCCCGCGGGCGAAGGCGATGGCCCTGGCCGCCGACAGGCCGACCAGGAGCGCTCCGATGAGCCCGGGCCCGGCCGTGGCTCCTACAATATCTATATTGTGAAGCCCGAGCCCGGCTCCCGCCAGAGCGGCTTCGAAGGTCCCCGGCAGATTTTCCAGGTGCGCCCGCGCCGCGACCTCCGGCACCACGCCGCCGTACAGGGCGTGCGCATCCATCTGCGTGGCGATCACGTTGGAGAGAATGCGGCCCGCTCCGTCGACCACGGCGACGGACGTCTCGTCACAGGAGGTTTCTATGCCCAGAACGAGAGGATTTGTAAGTTGTGATTTGTGATTTGTGATTGCGGCCACTCTGTCTCTTTTCTTCTCAAATCACCAATCGCAAATCGCAAATCACAAATTGCTTCTCGAAGCCGATGCGGCCGCCTTCGCCAGGCTCTCGAGATAGGGAGGTCGGCACACTCCGCCTTCCGTCACGATCGCCGTGATGTAGCGCGCCGGGGTGACGTCGAAGGCGACATACCTCGCGGTGACTCCCGGCGGCGCGATGGGCTGACCGGCGATGGAAAGAACCTCGTCGGAGGAGCGCTCCTCGATGGGGATGGCCGACCCGTCCGGACAGGCCAGGTCGACGGTGGTCGTGGGGGCTGCGACGTAGAAGGGCACGCCGTTTTCCCGGGCCAGGACGGCCAGAGGATAGGTACCGATCTTGTTTGCCGTGTCGCCGTTGGCGGCGATTCGATCGGCTCCCACGACCACTGCCGAAATCGTTCCGCGGGAGAGGAAGTGGCCGCCCATCCCGTCCGTCATGAGCTCGACGGGGATCCCGTCACGGGCGAGCTCCCAGGCGGTCAGGCGCGCGCCCTGAAGGAACGGCCGGGTCTCCGAGGCCAGAACCCGCAAGGCTTTCCCCGACTCGACGGCGCCGCGCACGACGCCGAGGGCGGTGCCGTAGCCGGCGGTCGCCAGGGCCCCGGCGTTGCAGTGGGTCATCACCGTTCCCGGCGCGAGGAGCGCCCCTCCCAGTTCTCCGATGCGGCGGCAGGCCGCGATGTCTTCGGCGGCGATCGCGTCGGCCTCCTGGAGGAGAGCTGCCTCGATTTCCGAGGCGGATCGCCCCGCGAGCGTGGCAAAGCGCCGGCCCATGCGCTCGAGCGCGGCGAAGAGGTTGACTGCGGTCGGCCGCGTCGCGGCGAGAAGTTGGCGGGCGGCGTGGAAGCGATCGTCCTGCCGCGCAGGGCCGTCGCCCCCACGCAGCGCGAACGCCGCGCCGTACGCGGCGGCGACGCCGATGGCCGGCGCGCCGCGTACCGCGAGATCGCGAATGGCTCGGGCGACCTGCTCGGTGTCCTCCAGGGTCATCCAGACCTCGCGAGCCGGAAGGAGGCGCTGGTCGAGGAGCCGGAGATGCTGGCCCTCGCGGTAAAGCGGTCGGAAGATCTCTTTCACGGTCTCGCCACGGCGGGCGGCGGGGAAGCGCTCATCGGGACGGCCGCACCACCATTCCCACGCCTCCGCTGCGAGGATCGGCCACCGCTTCGGCCGCGCCATCGGAGCCGAGAAAGATCGCGTGGACTCGCCCGAGAATCGCGCCGTGCGGCTCCTGCTCGGTGACCCGCACCGCGACGGTGTGTCCCATGCGTTCCAGGCCCTCGACCCAGGCGGAATCGAAACGGCCTTCCTCGTACTCGATCTTGTCGGGGAAGTCCTGCTGGTGGAATCGCGGCGCGGCGACCGCCTCCGCCGGAGGCAGGCCTCGAAGGAGAGCATTCAACATCACCTGAAAGTTCGTAGTGGGGATCGTCGATCCGCCCGGAGAGCCCCAAACCAAAACGTTCTTGCCGCCCTGGACGGCGATGGACGGGCACATCGACGAAAGCATCCGCTTGCCCGGAGCGACGCGGTTGACCTCTCCCTGAACCAGCCCATAGAGGTTCTTGCGGCCGGGATGCGTGGTGAAGTCGTCCATCTCGTTGTTCCACAGGAAGCCCAGCCCGGGCGCCAGGCGCGCATTGCCGAACGAGTCGTTCAGGGTCGTGGTCACCGATACGGCGGCTCCGGATGCGTCGGCGACGGAAAAATGCGTCGTGGTGGGTCGCTCGGGCTCGGCCGCCGCCAGGGCCTGGCTGGGCGTGGCGCGGCGGGGATCGATCGAAGCGGCGAGGGCCTTCAATCGAATCGGATCCGTCATCCGAGACTGCTGGACGCCGCCGAAGCCGGGATCGCCCAGAAACCGGTTGCGGTCCCGGAAGGCGCGCTTCTCGATCTCGGCGATCAGGTGGGCGGAGGCGACATCGTTGGCCTTCAGCCGGTCCAGTCCCAGGAATCCTCCCAGCATGGCCATCTCCGCGAGCACCGGTCCGGAAGACGGGGCCGGTGTGGTGAAGACTTCGGCCGGCCCGAATCGGAACTTGACCGGCGTCCGGCCCACGGCCTGATACCGGCCCAGATCGCCGCGGCTGATCAAGCCGCCGTCGCGCTGCTGGCCCTCTTCGATCTGACGTGCGATGGCGCCCCGATAGAAGCCGTCGGCTCCATGGTCGCGGATCGTGGCGAGCGTGCGGGCCAGGTCGGGCTGCTTGAGCGTCGATCCGGGCGCGGGCGGCGCTCCGTCCGGAAGAAAAACGCGAGCCGTCTCCGAGTCGCGGGCCA
>DATFTF010000143.1:0-10103 GCA_035262245.1 Thermoanaerobaculia bacterium | reverse complement strand
GTCTCGATCATCTCGTCGTCGGATACGAGCAGAACGGCCTCCACGGTTTTCTGAACGATGGGAAACGTGAGCTTTCCCGGAGCCGGCACCTGCAGGCCGTCGGCGATCGTGCGCGGGACGTCGATCGCGACTCGTTCTCCTCGGGCCAGAGACAGAGCGGTGTCGTTGCCCGTCTCCGGTTCCACGCCGTAGATCCGGATGTCCGGCGCCAGATGCTTGGCCGCGGTCGCCGATCCGGCGATCAACCCGGCGCCGGAGACCGGAACCAGGAGCGCGTCGAGGTCGGGCACCTCTTCCAAGAGCTCCGCAGCGGCGGTGCCGGCGCCGGCCATGATCTTCTCGTCGTCGAACGGCGGCACGAGAAGCGCCCCCCGCTCCTTCACCAACCGCTCGCCGATCTCGTCCCGGCTTTCGGAGTAACGATCGTAGAGGACGACGTCGGCGCCGTATCCGCGCGTGGCGGCGAGCTTGGCGGCGGGTGCGTCCTTGGGCATCACGATCGTGGCCCTGACTCCGAGAAGCTGGCACACGAGCGCGACGGCCTGCGCGTGGTTGCCGGACGAGTACGCGACGACCTCGGCGACCGGCCTCTCCTCCGTCGCCGAACGGATCTTGTTGTACGCGCCGCGGAACTTGAAGGCGCCCGCGCGCTGGAAATTCTCGGCCTTGAAGAAAACCGTCGCCTCGCATTCCTCGTCGAACTGCCGGGAGCGCAGCACCGGCGTGCGGCGGGCGACTCCTTCGATGCGGCGGCGAGCGTCGGTGATGTCGGCGAAGGTCAACATGCGCTGGGCCGGGAAACGCTTCCGCTCGGGAGACTACGCGCACCGCGAACCGCAATCGTCTTCATCTCGCGCCGACAGCCTGGGGAGCGGTCTGGTCCTTCCACTGAACGATCGACGCGAGAGCGCGGTCGACTATCTGCTTCCTCCTCGCGGCCTTGTCGCGGATGGGGGAATGCGAGGTGTCTTCGATCAGGCCGAAGGTCACGTTCATGGGTTCGAATTTCTCCTTGGGGTCGCGTTGCGAGCAGTGGCGGGCCAGAGAGCCGATGGCGCTCGTGAAGGGAATCGGGACCGGCTCGCGCCCCTCGAGAATCTGGCAGAGTGTGCGCCCGACTGCGAGCCCGGTCGCCGCGCTCTCGACGTACCCCTCGACGCCGGTGATCTGCCCGGCGAAGAAGATCCGCGGCTCCCGCCGCATGCGCCAGAAGCGGTCCAGGTGCGCGGGAGCGTGGATGTAGGTGTTCCTGTGGAGCATGCCGTAGCGCACGAATGCGGCGTTCTCGAGCCCCGGGATCATGCGGAAAATGCGCTGCTGCTCGGAAACCTTCAACTTGGTTTGGAATCCCACCAGGTTGTAGTGCTCGCGGGCCAAGTCGTCCTGGCGCAGCTGAACCACCGCGTGCGGCAGGCGGCCGGTTGCGGGATGGGCAAGACCCATGGGCTTCATCGGCCCGTGGCGCAGCGTCTCGCGTCCCCGCTCGGCCATGACCTCGATGGGAAGGCAGCCCTCGAAGTAGATGCCCTTCTCGAAGTCCTTGACCGGCACCGTCTCGCCCGAAAGGAGGGCGTCGAGAAAACCTTCGTACTGCTCGCGCGTCAGCGGCGCGTTCCAGTAGTCGGCGCCGCCCCCCTTTCCGTAGCGGGAGGCGGCGAACAGCTTGCTGAAGTCGAGCGATTCCGCCGTCACCACCGGCGCGATCGAGTCGTAAAAGTAGAGATCTTCGGTCCCGAGAATTCTGCCGATTTCCGCGTCGAGCGCGGGCGAGGTGAGCGGGCCCGTCGCCAGGACGACATAGCCGGCTTCCGTGTGGGGAATCGCGGTCACCTCTTCGCGCACGACCTCGATCTCCGGCCGCGCGGAGAGCGCCGCCGTCACCGCCTCGGCAAAGACGACACGGTCCATGGCCAGAGCGTCGCCGGCCGGCAGCGCCGCCTTGCGGGCGCAGGCGATGATGAGCGAGTCGAGGGCCTCCATCTCGCGCTTCAGGAGACCCACGGCGTTCAAGGGATTGTCGGAGCGGAAAGAGTTGGAGCAGACGAGCTCGGCAAAGCGGCCGCTCGTGTGCGCGGCGGTGGCGACCTTGGGCCGCATCTCGTAGAGGCGCACCCGGTGCCCGCGACGCGCAAGCTGCCAGGCGCACTCCGAGCCGGCCAGCCCGGCGCCGACGATGGTGACGGTCATCGACCGGATTCTATGTTCCCGAGGGGCGCTACGAAGACGCGGCTCGCCCTTTTCGCCGCGACAGCGGCACGACGAAGCGGATCGAGGTCAGCCGCGGCGAGAACGCCGCGATCTTGTTGTCGACCAGGCCCGCGGCCAGGCCGGCCTTCTGCACGTCGTTCCAGAAAAAGGGAAAGTCGAAGTCGGCCACGAAAGGCTTCTTGGGAAAGACGAGCCATAGCGCGCCTGACGGCGCCAGGCGTTTTTCCAGATCGCGAAGGAGCGCCGAGAGCGAGCCCTCCGCCGGCACCTCGCGCATGAGCCAGGCATGGATGCCGGAGGGAAACGCGTCCACGCGCTCGACCAGGGGGCCGAAGATCTCGCGCAGCGTCTGCTTGAACTCCGCCGAGCTCCCGCACGCGAAGCCTCCTTCGGACGGAAGCGAAAACTTGGCCCAGGGCGTGCCAGCCATCAGCTATCAGCTATCAGCTTTCAGCTCACGCGGGCAAGTGTAAGAACGGGTTCCGGCTGAGAGCTGAGAGCCGACAGCTGAAGGCTTCGGGCCAGGCCGCAGCAGTAGAATCACTGGTTCTATGCGTTTCTCGGTCATCATCCCCTGCCGCAACGGGGAGCGCATCGTCGGCGACGCGGTCCGTTCGGCGCTGGCCCAGACCGAGCCGCCGGCGGAGGTCGTCGTCGTCGACGACGCCTCGACCGATGAGACCGCGGCCGCCGCCGCCGCCGCCGGGGCGCGGGTCGTCAAGACCGAGGCGCGCCGAAATGCCGGCGGGGCGCGCAACGCCGGGATGGATGCCGTCTCCGGCGAGGTCTACGCGTTCTTAGACGCCGACGTCGTCGCGCCGCCGGACTGGCTGGCCCGAGTCCGCGCCGCCTTCGGGTCCGATCCGCGGATCGTGGCCGTGGGGGGGCGCGTGCAGAACGGCCGCCCCGGCCTCTACGGCGATCTGGATCTGTACCTGAACCATTCCGAATGGATCGACGACCGAAGGGCGATGGAAAAGGGCTTGATCCCCACGCTCGGCATCGCTTACCGCCGTGAAGCCGTCGGCGCGATCCGTTTTGTCGAAACCAATCTCGGCGAGGACGCCTCCTTCTCCGACGCGGTGCTCGCGCAGACGTGCGGCAAGCTCTGGTACGACCCGGGCATCTTGATGACGCACCGGCACGAGCGCTTGAACCGCGAGACCTTCTGGCGGCGGCAGTTCGACGCGGGCCGCACGATCTACCGCACCCGCGTTCTGCAT
Source organism: Thermoanaerobaculia bacterium (assembly GCA_035262245.1). Taxonomy (GTDB): domain Bacteria; phylum Acidobacteriota; class Thermoanaerobaculia; order UBA5066; family Gp7-AA6; genus DATFTF01. The sequence goes on along the minus strand of DATFTF010000143.1, from coordinate 6,672 downwards.
CCCCGGCCGGGGAGGATCCTGGTCAAGTTTCCGGCGCTTCTCTTTCTCTTTCCCCATCTGTGGATCGTGCTCGGAAGGATGCTCCGCGCCGGGCGGGCAGGCCGGGCGGTGACGCTCTTCCCCTGGCTGGTCGCCGGGGAGATCGCGCGCATCGAGGGGTTCCTCGAGGCCCGTCGGCGATACAGGGAGTCCGGCGCTTTCGAGCGCCCGGAGCTCGAGAGGGCGGGGGCGTGAGCCGGCGCCTCCGGCAGGCCGCGTCGCTCGCCCGCGACTGGATCGCACCGGGCCCGGCCATCGCGCAGTGGACGCACTTCACGACGTCGATCTGTAACGCCCGCTGCGCGCACTGCTTCTATCCAATCAATGCCGGGAAAAACGAGCTGACGCTCGAGGAAGTCGACCGCCTGACGGCGACGCTCCCGCCCATCCGGCTCCTCTTGATCGGCGGCGGCGAGCCCTTCCTGCGGCGCGATCTGGCGGAGATGGTCCGCCTCTACTTTGAGCGCACCGGGTTCTTCACCTGCTCGGTGCCGACCAACGGATTCGGCCCCGAGGAGATCGCCGGCGTGGCCGAGCGCATCTGCTCCTTCGACCGCAATCTCTCCTTCGGCGTCACCGTCTCGATCGACGGCTTTCGCGACTACCACGACCGGATGCGCCGGGTGCCCGGCCTCTACGACCGCGCCGTCGCCACCCTGACGACCCTTCTCGGGCTCGCGCGCACGACGCCCAATCTGACCGTCGGCGTGACCACCGTCTTCATGCGCGACAACCAGTCCGATTTCGAGCGCTTCTGCGACTACGTGTACGACACCTACCGTCCGCACCAGCACTCGATCAACTTGATTCGCGGAGAGGCTTACGATCCCAGTTTGAAGGACAACCTGGACGTCGACCTCTATGCGCGCATTTCGGCCAAGCAGGACGCCCGCTACCCTATCGACGAGATCCAAAGCGGCTGGCGGGGCGTCCGCACACGGGCCCGCCGGGAGGTCAACCGGCTGCGCTACGAGTACATCGCGCGTCAGGCCAAGGGAGGCCCGTTCGAGCAGTTCTGCCTGGCCGGCGAGCGCGAGTACGTTCTCTCCGAAGACGGCTTCGTCTACGGCTGCGAGCTGATCGGAACGCCTCTGGGCAACGTGCGGGAGGTCGGGTTCGACTTCTCGAAGATTCGCGAGAGCGAGGCGGCCCGCGCGTTCGTCGCGACCAAGCACGCGACTCTCTGCAAATGCACGCACGAGTGCAACACGCGCACGATGGTCCTCTTCGACCGCGGCAACGCCCTTCCCGTGCTCGCGGCGATGGCGGGGATCGACCGGCCGCGCGGCTCGTAGAGCGGTCCGTCGCGTCCCCGCCCTGCCCCTTCGCCTATTGCTTGCGCGCCTGCGCGGCGAGAATCATTCCGCTCGTGGCCCGGCGCCCGAGCACGTGATCGAGCCAGAGGAACGGATAGATGAGCGGAAAAGCGAGGACGAACGGGCCGCGGTAGTGGAAGCGCGAGCCCCAGCGCAGGATCGCGATGGCCAGGCGTCCCGTGAAGAGGTAGCGCGTCTGAAGCGTTTCGAACCCCGCCGCCTCCAGGAGCTCCCGCAGCTTCGCGTCGTCGTAGAGCTGGTTGCAGCGGTACTCGTCGATGTGATGGGCGCGAAAAGCCTCGGAGACGTAGGGAGAATTCAGGCAATCCACCGACAGAGCGAAGAGACTTCCCGGCGCGAGCGCGCGGTGGATTTCCGAGAGCACGCGCCGGTCGTCCCGGGTATGCTCGAGAACGCAGACGGAAACGGCGCGTTCGAAGGCGCCCGCCGCGAGCGGAAGATCCTCGCCGGCGCCGGCTAAGAAACGCCCGGCGGGGTCGACATGGGCGCGCGCGATGGCGAGCGCGGAAAGCGACGGATCGACTCCCGCCGAAAAAAATCCGCGTCGCGCGAGCTTGCCGCAGAAGGCGCCCTTCCCGCTTCCCAGGTCGAGGACCCGCCGGCCGGGCGCAAGCTCCAGGTAACGGGAGAGTGTGGCGAGCTCCAGGCGCCGCACGCCATGGAAAAGCTGCCAGTGGCGGTAGACGATCCGCCGCGCCCACGCCAGCATCGGCGGCAGTTGTATCAGGAAGAAGAGCCCGGCGAGGCGTAGATCGGCACCAGGAACGCGGCGGAAACATCCGGACCCTGGACCGGCGCGGTGACCTCGAGCCGCCAGAAGCGAATTTCGGAAGGCGGCGCCGAGAGCCGGGTCCCCGGAAGACCCGCGGGAACGTCGAGCGAGATTTCCAGCGTCTTCACCCGGCGGCCGTCCGCAGGTGGAGGAATGCTCTGACGCGTTGTCGAGAGGCCATAGCACACGACACGGCCGCCCCCTTCGTCGCTCTGCTCGACGCACGTCAGCTCCGCCTCGGCCGGGCCGGTCAAATGGATGGAGCGTCCCGGCGAGAACGTCGCCTCGAACCGCTCCCCCACCCGAGCGGGAAACCTCTTCCAGGAAAGGTGCGCGCGGCCATGGACGATGCGCTGCCAGATCGATAACAGGGCCGCCACGATGATGGCCAGGGCCACGAGATCGACCAAGACCACGATGGCGCCCACCCAGAGCCGCGTCGACGCAGCCATCGGCACGGTCCAGAGGACATTGAACAGACCGAGGAATGCGACAGCGACTAGGCGGCCGAGCACCGAGGCGAGGCCGCCCGTCGAGCCCTCGATCGGAGCGCTATGAAGGTCCCACGGATAATCGGACTCCCACGGGCGCGCGGGATCGCGGGCCGCGACGCTCTGCCCGGCCCGGGCGAGGATCGCCGAGACGCCGGTCGTCATCAGAAAGAGGCCGGCCAGAGCGAAGACGGCGCCGAAGACGATCGGCATCAGGGTGCCGTGTCCCGGCGCGGACGCCCTGCGTCCCACGAGAATCATCACCAGGACCCCGACGCCGAGAAACGGAATCCCCATGCAGCCGGGGCCCAGGCCCGCACCGTACTTGGCGAGAAGCGCCCGCGCGTCGCCCGCCGCCGTGCGGTCGCACAGATCGCGCCACAGGCCGCGCCAGCCTCCGCGGCGCCGGACATTCCAGCCGCTCTGGGCCGGGATCGCAAGAGGGACGCGGGCGCTCGGGCCGGAGACGCGTTTCTCAGCCAGAAACAGCCTCGCTTCGGATCACCAGCCGCCGCCTCCGCCGCCTCCCGAGCTTCCTCCCCCGCCGCCCCCTCCTCCGCCTCCGCCGCCCGAGCCCGGCGCGGACACGCCCGCCGCCAGCGCGCCGGCCGCGGCGGCCCAGGAGGCCGAAGAGCCGCCGCCTCCGAAGCTTCCGCCGCCCCCGGTCCATCCGCCGGAAGACGCCGAGGAGGAAGAGCCGGAGGAAGAGCCGGACGACGAGAAAGACGTCGCCGAGGAAGACGAAACGCCGCGCGGAGACGCCGCGCCGAAGGCGGAGACCCAGCGGTCGGCGGCCGAGCCCAGGCCGAACGCCAGAACGTAGGGATACCAGACGTCGGACAGGCGCGGGGAGGGGCTCTTGAGCTCCCGCTCGAAGTAACGGCGGGCCGCGGCCAGAGCCTTGCGCCGCGCGATCTTCCTGGCTCCATCGCGGGTCTTGGCGAGATTGAAGATGTTGGTGCTGATCGCGACACGCAGGAGCAGAACGCCCAGGAAGAAAAGAGGAGTCGAGCGTCCCGCCAGAAGCGCCCCGCGCAGCGAGAAAAACAGGAAGAGGGCCGGGACCCAGGCGAATTCCAGAATGTGCAGGGCGGCGCCTTCGATCCGCTTCTGGTAGATCCCCGCCGCGACCACGCCGATGACCCAGAGAATCGCGTGCGTGATCGCGAGCCCGATGAGCGTTCCGGGCTCCTCGAGCCTGAGGACTCCGCAGACGACGAGAAGACTCACCGCGGCGAGGAAGAGCATCACCGTCGGCCAGCGCCGCGGGCGCGGCGTGCGGTCGTTGAACTCCCCGTGCGAGGCGAGCTGTTTCTCCAGGCCCGGCTTGATCTTGGAAGCCGGATCGAAGCCGCTCGAACGGTAGTGCGACTTGATCGCCTCGGTGCCGGTCTCCTCGCGCCCGGAGAAGAAGAGCGCCTCGGCGAGCTCGCGCTCGTAGCCGTCGAAATGGGAAACCGGCACGAGACGCTTCATGGTCATCGTCTTGCCTTCGGCCCGGGTCTGGACCTTCTTCTCGGCGGACCACCGCGCGATGAGCGCGGCGACCTCGGCGGCGCCGATCGATTCGTCCCACAGGGCGCCGACCTCTTCGGGACGAAGCGAAAAAACGTTGGCCTCCAGCCACCGCTCGTTGACCGCGTCCGCTTTGGGCAGCGGCGTGAACCGCCCCAGGGCGGCCTCCCGCCGCCAGAAGGCGAGAAGGAGTCCGACGATCGATGCCGCGAGGATCACAAAGATGGCCCACCGCTGCCCGGAGGACGTGCCGAGCCGCACCGCGCCGGGCTTGCCGGCGCCGGTGTATTTCAAACGCAGGTTCACCACGTAGCTTTCCCCCGGCCGCAGCGCCTTGCGCTCCTGATGCGCGGAGAAGCGACCCTGCGGCTGCCAGGCCGGATCGAGCTCGAGGTCGAGCGTGAAGCTCTCGATGACCCCGCTCCGGTCGGGAAAGGCGAAGTCGTTGTCCAGGACGTAGAGGTCCCCTTCGCGCGACAGGATCCCGGAAAGCGTGTAGCCGATCTCCGTCACAATCTCTGTATTGTTAAAGGGAGGGTCGGAGGGAAGGCGGCTGCGCCACCGCAGCGTGTGTTCGTCCTTCCAAGCGTACTCATCGACCCGCGACAGACTTCCCAGCGCGAGCTCGCGCGTTTCCCCGGTGGCTAGGTCGACGCGCGCGATCCGAGTCAGTGCGAGCCGCTGGCCCGGAAAGAGCCGGAACACCCGCTCGCCGCCGTTCCAGTCGCCGGTGAAGACCATGTCGTGCCGCTCGACGATCTGGAGGCGGCCGTCGGCGTCCAGGCGAGCGTGGACATCGAGCGCGCGCCAGTGGAGCGCGCGGGATTGCGCGCGGGCGACACCGGCTGCCGCGAGCGCGAGGCAAGCCGCAGCCAGAACGGGCTTAAAGCGCAGGGCCTGGCGCATGAGCGTCTCCTCGTGACGAGAATTGTGTCGGATCTGGAAACGGATGCTGGCGGGATCTTACCCGATCAGCCCGCGCGGCGCCGCGTTCGGCTGCGGGTCGGAGAGGCGCCGGCCGGCGCGGCGGCTCGCCGGCCTCCCGCGGAGCGCGGCCTGGAGGTTCTGGCGGCCGAAGCCTTCGCCGGCGCGGGCCGCGGAGGAAGAAGGACCTCTTTCAAGGGAGGAATCTCTCCGGCCGGTTTCTCGAAACCGCAGCCTCCCCGGTCGCACGCAAACACGCTCCCGCCCTTGCGCTCGCGCAGGAGCAGGTACGGGTTGCCGCACTTGGGACACGGTTGCGGGACCGGGCGCACCGAGAGCGTGAAGTCGCAGTCGGGATAGTTGACGCATCCGTAGAAGGGGCGGAAGCGCCCGCGCCGCTCGGCGATCACGCCGCCGTCCTTGGGGCACGCGACGCCGGTGTCCAGGACCGGCTTGGGCGGCTTGTAGCGGCAGGCCGGGTAGTTGGAGCAGGCCACATAGGCGCCGTAGCGCCCATGCCGGCGCACCAGCGGATGGCCGCACTGCGGGCAGGTCTCGCCCGTCGGCTCGTCGGGCCGAGCCTGCGCCTTGCCGCCGGCGACCGCGACGTTGACCACGTTGCGGCACTTGGGGTACGCCGTGCAGCCGAGAAAAACCGACCCCGTTCGGGAGACGCGCAGCTTCATCGGCGATCCGCACTCTTCGCATGTCGTCGACTCCAGCTCCGAGGCGTCGACGACGTCTTCCTCCGGATCGGGGATGTTCTCGGTGAAAGTGCACTCCGGATATCCGCTGCAGGCGACGAACAGCCCGTTCTTGCCCATCCGGAGCTTTAACTTCTTGCCGCAGTTCGGGCACTTCTCGGAGATCTGCGGGACGACCGGGAAGGAGAGAAGGTTGCGGGCCTGCGAGAGCGGGATGCCGGCCTTGCCCGAGACCATGTCCTTCAACGCCCGCTCCCGGTCGCGTGTGAAGGTCTTGTCGAACTCGGCGAGCGCCTTCTTCCAGGAGATCTTTCCTTCCTCGACGTCGTCTAAGGCCTCTTCCATCCGGGCGGTGTAGGAGGTTTCGAAGAAGTCGTCGAAGTACGGGATCAGGAGCTCGATGACTGTGCGCCCGAGCGCGGTGGGGATGAAGCGCCGGTCCTTCTTGCGGACGTACTCGCGGTCCTCGATCTTGCGCAGGATCTCCGCGTACGTCGAAGGACGGCCGATGCCGTTTTCCTCGAGGAACTTGACGAGAGAGGCTTCGTTGAAGCGGGGCGGCGGCTGCGTCTCCTTGCGCTCGGGCTTGACGGAGACGAGCTTGACGGTCTCCCCCTGCGAAAGCGGCGGGAGCCTGCCTTCCTTCTCCGCGTCCTCCTCTTCGTCCGAAGCGTTCGCCGACGTGAGCGTGACGCCGTAGGCCGCCAGGTAGCCGGGAAATTTCAGGGTCGAGCCGGAGGCCCGGTAGACGGCGCGCCCGGCTTCGATGTCCGCGGAGGTCGCGTCGTAGACGGCCGGCATCATCTGCGAGGCGACGAACCGCTCCCAGATGAGCTCGTAGAGCCTGGCTTCGTCCGCCTGAAGGTGCGGCGCGACGGCCTGGGGCGGCA
>DATFTF010000142.1:0-2677 GCA_035262245.1 Thermoanaerobaculia bacterium | reverse complement strand
AGAGGATATGCTCGGCGGTCGCATGCGCTGGATGGCCCTCGCCGCCGCCCTGCTGGTCGCCACGGCGATCTGCGCGCCAATCGCGGCCGCGGCGTCCGACGACCCGATGCCGTGCTGCATGGGTGAAGGCGCCGCGATGTGCTGCCCCTTCGACGGGGCGGGAACCTGGAAGGCCTGTCCCGGCTCGCGGCACGAGGCTCCGCCCACCGGTTTGACCGTCTTCGCCCTTCCGGCGACCGAGGCCCTGGATCCTCCCTCCGCGGGCGCGCCGTCCGCGCGCGTTCCCGGTCTGTCTCAGGAGATCCTCGCAGGCTCTCTGCCCGATCCACCTCCGCGCGCCTGAGGCGCGTCCGGTCCGCGCGCTCTCGCGTTTTTCCGAGGAGGTGATTCGGTGAGAGCCTTCTCACGAAGTGTCGTATATCTCTGCGCAGCGTTTCTGTCCGCCGCTCCTTCGCCGGCGCAGGAGCAGCCCGTCGATCCCGGCTCGCTCGACCGCGAAGGGACCCGCTTCGGACTGCAGATCAACGGGTTTGCGGCTGGAGACTACGAATATCGTTTTCCCACCGACGAAAACAGCTTCGGCGGATCGACTCTGGCGGTCTCGATCTTCAAGGCGCTCTCCGACCGCGTCTCCTTCTTCGGGCAGCTCACGGTTTCTCAGGAAGTCTCGAGCCCGTTCGCCGGCGCCGAGAAGCCCGATCCCGATCACTTCGAGACCGAGGTCGACAATCTCCAGATTTCCTGGGCCGCGAGCCCGAGGCACGGACTCTCGCTGACCTTCGGCAAGTTCGACTCGCCCCTGGCTGTCGAGCGCGACGACGCGCCGCTCGACTATCAGGCCACGCACTCGTGGGTCTTTCAGTACGCGCGGCCGGTCAAGTTCACGGGAATCGAGGCCCGGCAGACGTTCTCTCCGAAGTTCGAGGGCTACGCCATCCTGACCAACGGCTGGGATGTCTCCTCCGACAACAACAAGGCCAAGACCGGAGCGCTCTACGGCGTCTGGAGCCCGCTCCCGATCGCGCACTTCGGGCTGGGCGTGATCTACGGGCCGGAAAAGGACGACCGGACGACGGATGCGCGGACCACCGCCGTGGGCACGATCCTCGTCCAGCAGACGTCGTGGTGGGTTTGGGGCGAGGAGCTCGTCTACGGCACCGAGCCGCACGCCGCGACCGACGGCGGGACCGGCCGCTGGCTGGGCGACATGTTCGTCACGCATTTTCGGCTGGGATCCCACTGGGCGCTGTCGGCGCGCATCGACTACTTCAACGACGACGACGGGGCCCGCACCGGCCGTCCGCAGGTGCTGCGATCCTTCACTGTTTCTCCTCAGTACCTTGTGGGCGGCGGCTTCTACGGGCTCTACCGGTATCTCGACCGCACGTCGATGACCATTCCCGAGCTGGCGGTCCGGCTCGACCTGCGCTGGGACCGGTCGACAGAGCCGGTCTTCGCAGGCCACGGCGAGGAGACCCGCCGCGACAGTCCCTCGGCGACGTTTCAGGTGGTTTATGTCTTCTGAGGCGAATTCGTCGAATCCGGGATTCTCCGAGAAGAGACGGGATCTCCTGGGCCGGCTGCCGGAGAGCCCTCCCGAAGTGCGTCTGGCCGCTCTCCTTTTTCTCCTGGTCCTCGGCGTGGCCGACGCCTTCGGAGCCTGGCAGGTCGGCAACTTCGCGTCCTTCGCTCCCCGGGGCGTCGCGGCCACGGTCGCGCCCGCGGGCCATCATCCCCTGGCCATGGAATGCTGCAACTTCAGCGCGGTGGGCGAGAAGCCGGTTCGTCCCGAGGAGCTGGACGTTCCGACCCATCGCATCGAGCGGGCCTTGCTGGTGCAGGACACGCACGTGCACGTCCCGGTCTACGCTATGACCGCCGCCTTTCTCGCGCTTCTGATCTTCGGACTGCGGATGCCCTCGCGCGCGCGGGTCGGCCTGGTGCTGCTGGCCTTTGCCGCTCCCGTCGCGGACTTCGTCGGCCTGTGGGGCGCGCACCTGTTTCCGGCCAACGGCGCGGCCTTCGGCCTCCTCGCCGTGGTCGGAGGATTCGCGATGGGCGCCTGCTACCTCGCTGTCCTCTTCTTGTCCGTCGCGCAACTGATCCGTCCTCGTAAGGAGAGCACTCATGTCTAAGAGACTCGCCGGAATCGCGCTCTTTCTGTGCGCCGCGGCGGCGTCCGCGCACATCACTCCCAACGTGCAGCTGGTCAAGCGGGGCGAGTTCCTCAAGGAGGGCCTGCCCGGCGCGGAACGTTACTTCGAAAAGCAGTTGATGTTTTCCGGCGCCGTGGGAGCCGCCATCCGGAAGGCGACTGGCTGGTCCCCCACCGCCGAGGACACGCGGATGTACGTCGGCCGCGACGGGAAAGGCGAGCTGGTCGGCTCGGTCGTCTTCCTCTGGATTCCCTCCGAGCACGGCCCGGTGGGCCTCGGCGTAGCCTTCGACCCCCAAGGCACGATCCGCCGCGCGGCGGTGACCGACGTGGCCGGCGAACCGCTCGCCTGGGTGCGTCCCCTGATCGATGCGGGCGGATTGCAATCCTTCCTCGGTCTCGGCCACGGGGAAAAGCCGGATCCGTCGCGCGTCGCGCCCGCGGTCACCGCCCCGATGAGCCGCTACTACGCGCAGATTCTGGCGCAGGGCGTCACCCGAGCACAGCAGGTGGACCGGGCGT
>DATFTF010000141.1:0-4688 GCA_035262245.1 Thermoanaerobaculia bacterium | reverse complement strand
GACACCTCGGCGGAAAGACAGTCGACGGCGACGTGATCGCCGTAGCGCTTGCCGAAGTCTTCGAAGCGGATCATCGGCGTCCCAGGAGCAGCGCGGCGAGGCCGCCGCCCAGGGCGATCGCGGAGCCCGCCATCCCCGCGGCGTCGTGCCGGCCGGAGCGAGGGCGAACCCGCGGCACCTCGGGCAGACGCGGAGGGCGCGCCAGCGGGGCGGAATCCTCGACCGGGAGCGGATCGAGAACCGGAAACATCTTTTCGGCCATGGCCAGGGCCGCCGCTCCGGTGCCCTGCGTGAAGAGGTCGGCGGCGGTCAAGTTGCCGCGGAAGTGATCGAAGACCGAGGAAAGGCGGTAGGGACGGTCGGAAAACCCGTCGCCGTCGGCGTCCGGTTCGTCGTTGTCCGACCAGTAGTTGTGCGCGAAGCGCGTGTCGGTACGCCGGCCGACCAGAGTCAAAGGAGTCAGGTTCCCGACGAAGGAGTTGCCTTCGATTTCGGTCCCCGCGCAGGAGTCGTAAAGGACGATGGCGGTGTCCGACTCCGCGATGATGTTTCCGCGCAGACGGTTTCCGGTGGCTCCTTCCAGGAAGACGCCCCGCGCGTTGTCGGCGATGAGGTTGGACTCCGCCGTCACGTCGTCGCAGGATTTTAAGAGCAGCCCGACGGAGGCGAATCCCCGGTTGTGGAGGAAGCGGTTGCGGGCAAAGACGAGGTGCCGGGAGTACATCAGCGCCGCGCCGGCGGCGCCGTTCTCGAAGAGGTTGTCCTCGAAGACATTGTCGTCGGAAAACATGTAGTGAACCCCGTAGCGCAGGTTGCGCGCGACGTTGCCGCGGATCCGGCCGTGGGGAGAGGACTGGATGTAGAAGCCGTCGCGCACCTGCTCGATGGTGTTGTCGGCCAGGACGAATCCGTCGGTGTTCCAGACGTGGATGCCGCTTCCCTTCTCGCCGGGGTCCCGGCCCGGAATGCCGCGGATCGTGCAGCGCTCGACCGACGAGCCGGGGGCCTCGCGAAGATAGACTCCGAAGAGCGTGCCGCGGATGCGGCAATCGCGCACTGCCGCCCGGGGCGCCGCGACGTGAACTCCGGCGGTATCCCGCATGAGGTCTCCGCCGCCGCGCCCGTCGATGTCGAAGCCCTCCAGCCGGACGCCCTTCGCGCGCACGCGCACGACGCTTCCCGTGCCGGAGCCGACGAGCAGCGGCCGTCCGCGCCCGGCGAGGACGATTGGTTTGTCCAGGATCAGGTCCCCGGTGTAGGTTCCCGGGCCGACGGAGATTGTGGCCCCTGGCGGCGCGGCGTCCACGCGCACCTGCAGAGGAGAGATGCTGGCCGCCGCCGGTCTCCCCTCCACGCCGGCCGCTGAGGCTGCCGGCATGTCGTCGCCCGCCAGCGTCAGCGCCAGGACGAGAAGGGTCGGGACCGTCATCCCGCCACCCGGACGTCGGCCGCCGCGCCCGAGCGGGCCTCGCGCCAGGCCAGGAGGAACGCGCCGAGCAGGGCCACGGCGGCGGCCGCCAGGGCGTAGGAGCCCGTGCCCGGGTAGGAGTAGACGTCGAAGTTCGCGAGCTTGCGGTGCCCGAAGAGGGGCGGCATGAACGGGGCCACCTTGACCGCCGCCGTGGGGGCGAGGGTGTGGCCGTAGTTGTAGAGCTTGTAGGCGAAGGACCAGAGCGAGAAGAGGCCGAAGTAGAGATACATGACCACCACGTCCACCACCGTGCTCATGTTTCCCAGGATCGCGCACCTCAAGAACAGGAGGCCCAGAGCGCCGACCACGAACGGGATCCACTGGAACTCGGTGAAGTCGGCGGCAGCGAGGTCGCGCATGCCGATGTAGTGGTTGAGCACGTTGATCTCTTTGATGTCCTGCCCCCCGTTTCCTCCGACCAGCTTGTAGCTGTAGATGGAGAGCCGCAGCCCGTCGGGATACTGGGGCGCGAACATCGTCAGCTTCCAAAGGGGGGTGAGATACACGGGGAGGAGCAGCAGCGCCGCCACGACCAGGAGGCCCCGCGGCCCCAGGTCGATCGGCTCGGAGAGAAGGCGCGTGCCGCGCTCGAAGAAGGCTTTCATGGGCTCTCCCGGCGGCCCGGGCGGCTCGGCGTGTTGTCCGCCGCTCCGCCCGGAACCGGCTTTCGGATTACGACTTGCCCTTAACGATCAAGTAGCCCTGCATCTCCTGATGGAGGGCGGAGCAGAAGTTCGTGCAGTAGTACGGAAACACGCCGGGCTTGTCCGCCTTGAAGGTGACTACCTTGGTCTCGCCCGGATCGACAACAATATTTATATTGTAGTCGAGGAGGCCGAAGCCGTGGAGCTCGTCCGTCGTCTGCTCGATGTTGGTCATGGCGATCTTGACCGTATCCCCCTGATTGACTTCGATGGCCGTCGGAGTGATGGTCGAGCGCACCAGGACGACCTTGGCGAGCACGCCGGAACCGCTGCGCGTCACGCCGGCATCCTTGACGTCCCAGATCGCGAGCGGATTCTTGTTCTCGTCCTTGGGGTAGACCTCGATGGGATGGAGCTTCTTGGCCTCGATCATCTGCGCGTAGTGCGGCTCGGGCTCCGTGAACGCGTCATAGAGGAGCTTCATCTTCTCTTCGGAGATGTCCACGAGCTGGGAAGATTCCGGCTGTGAGGGACCAACGGAGAGATGGCGCCCATGGGAGAGCTTGTTCAAGCCGACGAGGTACTTGCCCTTGGGCGACGCCGTGTCGCCTTCGGCTGCGCAGAGGTGCCCGATCGAGTAGGACATCGGGACCTTGTCGACAACCTCCCACGTCCCCAGCTTCCACTTGGCGATCGCCGAATCGACGAAGAGCGAGGTGTAGGCGTAGCCGTCGGGGCCGAACTGGGTGTGGAGCGGCCCCAGGCCCACCGGCACCTCGGCGTCCTTGATGTTCTCGTACTTCAAGACGGGGATGCCGTCTTCGTCTCCGGTGAAGTCCTTGTTCCGGATCGCGGTCTGGATCTTCTCGAAGTTGAAGACGGTGGTGACGCCCTGAAGCTTGCCCGAGCCGATGATGTACTTGCCGTCGGGGGAGACATCGACGCCGTGCGGCGACTTGCCGCAGGGAAGCAGATACACGACTCCCGGCACCTTCTTCGGGTCGATGACTTTGACCCCGCCGATCATGTCCCCCTTGCCTTCGGCGATGGCCTTCTCGGCGGCTCTCCAGTCCACGGCCGCGATGTAGTCCCGATCCCGCTGCGAAGCGGTCACCTCGAGCTTCCCGGTGGCGCGCTCGGCGTTGTAGCAGGTCCAGAACATCCAACCGTCGGAGACTTTCTTGCCCGCGTCGCCGAGATCCCAGTCGAAGGGAGGCGTCATGATCTCGAACCCTTGCGACATGTCTCCCGTCTTGGGGTCGATCTTGACCGCGGCAATGATCCCCTTGTAATCGGTCGCGTACTTGTCGATGGGAAGGGATCTCCCTTTGGGGATGGGGATCGAAAAGCGCGTCGCCATCATCGAGTACTCGGTGTTGGGCGTGACGAAGGCCGACCCGTGATTGCCCGAGACGTTGGGCATGGGGCCGAAGATCTGCTTGGTCTTGAAGTCTTTGAGATCCACTCGGGCCACGCGGCCGTTCATCTCGTTGACGAAGAGCCACCGGCCGTCGTAATCGCCGTTGGTCTCGGAGAGCGACGGGTGATGAACGTCTCCCCAGGTGAAGCCGCCGAGCATGGCCTTGGAGTCGTCATCGAAGCCATAGCCGGTCGCCGGATAGGGGGTGTAAACGGGGATGGTCGCCAGGTGTCGCATGGACGGAATTCCATAGACGTAGACCTGCCCGGAGTGTCCGCCGGAGGCGAACAGATAGAACTCGTCCAGATCGCCCGGAGCCACGTAGGTTTTCTGCGCGGCGACGGCCATGTCCGACGCGCCGGTGGGCCCCTTCTTGCTTCCCTTGGGCGCCGAGGGAGCGCAGTAAAGCGCGATCGCCGCGGCGAACGCTATCAAGATGCCGAGTTTCTGTTTCATGATTGTCCTTCCTTAGTTACAAGTTGTGAATTGTGACTTGTCAATTGTGAATAACGCGAGAAGTTCACTGTTCCGCCCAATTCACAATTCACAGATTCACAATTCACAATTTCTTTCTTCAACGTCCTCCCGCGTCCTTCTGTCCCTTCTGTTTCTGATGCTCGGCGAAGGCCTCTCGCAGCTTCTCCACCGCGACCTTCTTCTGTTCCGGCGAGAGGATGATCTGCCGCGAGAGCACGACCGACATTGTTCCGGTCGGCGCGGCCAGGAAGTCGTCCACCGTCCGGCCGAAGCGCGACTGAACGTCCTCGACGGCGGTCGAGAGATCCGGGCCGATCTGGGCCGGGCTCTTGACGCCCAGGGCCTGAATCGAGTGGCAGACGAAGCAGCCGGTTTTGACGAACCAGGCGCCGGGCCCGGTCTTCATGCGGGCCTCCTCGGCGATCTCCTCGGGCGTCTGCGGGTCGGTGCGCGGCGTGCCGGGCCGGTAGTCGGCGGGGACGGGCGCCTTGCGCCATGAGAGCACCAGCATGGCCAGCGACTGCGCCTCCTTGGTCGTCAGATGGAAGTTCGGCATCACGGTGTCCTGCACCAGCGCGCGAGGATCCTTGAGGTGCGCGACGTGCCAGGCGAAGGTGGTCTTCTGCCCCGACAGGTGGCTGTAGTCGTATTGCTCGGCGGCCTTGTCCCCGACGTA
>DATFTF010000140.1:0-2637 GCA_035262245.1 Thermoanaerobaculia bacterium | reverse complement strand
GACCGCGGTCGCGATGAGACCCGCGCGGTCCGTCAGAGGACGGGCCTCGCGGGCCACCTTGAGGATCGACGCCGCCGGGTACTGCTTGATGGGAGCCATGGCGTAAGCGGCCCAGCAAAACCGGCACATCTCGGTGCAGCCGCGCGAGATCTCGATCAACAGCTTGTCGGCGAGCTCCGTGCGCGGCGTCAGGATCGTGGAGTGCGGAACCTCGAAGGCCGGAGTGATCTCGTGGCGCGACATCGGCTGCTGGATCACGATCTTGCCGCTCTCCGCGCCCTCCGCCCGCAATCCCTGCACCGCCGGGACGAAAAAACCAGGGAGCCGGGAAGCCGACTCCAGGAATTGGTCGCGCGAGAGCCCCGAGGAGATGAGGTCCGCGATCCGAGGCACCAGCCGCTCGCCGTCGCCGAGGGCGAAGACGTCCACGAACTCCGTCAGGGCGGAGGGATTCAAGCGCGCGATGTCGCCGCCAACGAGAATGAGGGGATGGCGCTCGTCGCGCTCGCCCCGGCGAGGAGGGATGCCTGCCGCGGCGAGGCTCGCCAGGATGTTCACGATGTCCATTTCCCAGGAGAGCGACCAGGCCAGCAAACCGAAGTCGGCAAGCGGCGTTCCCGTCTCGAGCGTGACGGCCGGCTCGCCCGGCTCGTGGAAGAAGCGCTCGCAGACCAGGTCCGGGATGCGGTTGAAGAGGCGATAGACCCACTGGAAGCCAAGATTGGACATGCCGATCTCGTAGGAGTTGGGAAACCCGAGCGCGATCCGATGCGCGCCGAACCGATTGGGCGCCTCGGTGAATCGCTCAACGGCGGCGAGCTCAGCGGCCTTGCGGGTCTGCTTCATGACGAACCGGCAATTATAAGAGGCTACGGCCTTCGTCTCACGGCGAAAGCCCAGTCGCCCACATTCGTCCCCGTCGGTCCCGGAGCGACGAGATCTCCCAGCATCTCGAAGAAGGGCTCGGTGTCGTGGCGGGCCAGAGCCGCCTCGGGGTCGAGGCCGGCTATGCGGGCCCGCGCGATTGATGTGCCGTCGACCACCGCTCCCGCGGCCCGCGAGCTGCCGTCGATCCCATCGGAGCCTGCCGCGAGGATTGCGACGTCGCCTGCGCCCTCCAGCGCGTGGGCCGCGCCGAGGGCGAATTCGAGGTTGCGCCCCCCGATGCCGGACCGCTCCGACAGCCGCACGGTTGTCTCGCCGCCGGCGAGAAGCACGCCTCCGGGCGGCAGCCGCAAGGCTTCCAGCGCGAAACGCCGGCCCGTCTCCGAGGCTTCACCGTCGAGCCTGCCGGCCTTGAGCCGGGCCGTCCACCCCCGCCGCGCAGCCGCCCTAGCCGCCGCGGCGAGCCCGGAGCGGTTCGACCCGACCACAACCGTGATGTCCCCGGCGCGACGCCGCACCGTGGGACCCGAACCCACCATCTCGGGATCGTCCCCCGGGACGTCGGAGAGAACGAGCGTGATCAGGCGCGCGGGGGTCGCACGGCCGAGCTTGCCTCCCTTGATCGCGGAAAGCTTCTTGCGGACGCGGTTGATTTCGACGATCGAAGCGCCCGCCGACATCAGCTTCCGGATCGCCGCGCGCTTTCCGGGGAGAGTCAGCCCGGCGCGAGGCAGGCAAAGCAGCGAGGAAGCGCCTCCGGAGATCAGGCAAAGGATCACGTCGGGTTTATCGAAGCGGCGAAAGAACGCCAGGGCCCGGCGGGCCGCCGCGACGCTCCTCCGATCCGGCCAGGGGTGGCTCGCGAAGAGGACCTCGCTCTCTTTCCCTCGGGGAGGCGGATAGCCT
Organism: Thermoanaerobaculia bacterium; assembly: GCA_035262245.1. GTDB lineage: Bacteria > Acidobacteriota > Thermoanaerobaculia > UBA5066 > Gp7-AA6 > DATFTF01. Next base: position 846 of record DATFTF010000140.1, on the reverse strand, counting down.
TCGGGGAGTACCGTGAGGGCTTCCGCGGCTGGCGCGGCCTCGAGCATCGGTCCTGCGGCCTTTCCCACCGCGAAGACGCCCAGCCGGCGCGCGGAGCGGAGGGCCCGTTCCACCCGACGCAGCCGCAGGGCCCGTGTGACGGCGAGCGCCGGATCCGCGCCGGCCAGCGCGGCCGCGTACAGAGATCTTAAGAAATCCTTCAGGGAACTGTGGCTGCCGTTCATCCGCCGTTCATGATTTCGACGTATAAGATCCGGGACAGAACCGTGGGGTCCGGGCCGTTTCCGGACTCTCCAAGACTAAGGAGGGAGTGAGCATGAAGAAAGCCATTTCTCGGATTCTGGTCCTCGCCCTGGCCCTCGGCATCGCCTCGTACATGGCCGCCGCGGACGAAGGCTCCTGGACTGGCTACGTGACGGAGACGCATTGCGGGGAGAAGGGCGCCAAGGAAGGCCACGCGGATTGCGCCATCAAGTGCGTCAAGGAGAAGGGCGCCAAGTGGGCTCTCTACAATCCCGCGGACAAGTCCGTCACGGTCATGACCGGGGACAGCGCCACCATGGAAAAGATGGCCGGCAAGAAGGTCACGGTCAAGGGCAACCTGGACAAGGCCAAGAAGGAGATCGCGGTCTCCTCGATGACGCCCGCGTCCTAGTTTCGATTTCGTTGGTCACTCGAAGCCCCGCTTGCGCGGGGCTTTTCTTTTGGGCCCGGCCCGCCCCCCCGCCGCCTCTCCGCCGTAGAATAGGCGCGCGCCGGGAAGTTGTTATCCGGCGTGGAAGTTCATGAGCGCCAACCCCCTTCCCGCCGTCTCGCGCCCCGAGGAATACCCTCCGGTGGGCGGAG
>DATFTF010000139.1:0-3909 GCA_035262245.1 Thermoanaerobaculia bacterium | reverse complement strand
AACGGCGAGGGCGGCTCCGCCGGCTGCCAGCCGCCAGGCCGCGGCGATCACGTCTTTCTTTTCCACCAGGAACTCGAGAACGTCGGCCGGCGCGAAGACCGGGTGGTTACGCAGGACGTGATCGCCGGCCAGGGTGCGGCCGAAGACGGAATCGAGCGCCGGCCACAGCGCGAGGGCGGCCGGCGCCGCGAGGACGAGCGTCGCCCCCGCCAGCAGAACGATGAGACGCCACTGGCCCAAAGCGCGGAGCCCCCAGGCCAGGCTCGATCGAGAGGCCGCAGCTTCGGTCATGCCAGCGACCAGAGGAGCTGTTGGAGGATCGCGGCGAAGTGCGCGGCCCAGCCGGAGTACTTGGCCACGGCGCGCGCGCCCGCCGTGTCCGCGGCCCCTCTGCCGGCGCCGAGAACCCTGGAGTTGTTCTCGAGCTTCCACTCCCACACATTGGCTCCTTCCGGATCGACCGCGGCCCAGGCCAGTCGCGACCGGTAGCGGATTCGAAGGCGGATCCAGCGCGCGGCCGCCGGCAGCGTCCAATCGAGGACCTTGCCGTCCTCGAAGACCAGCCGCGCCTGCGCCGCGTGCGGCCATTCTCCGACGTTTCCGAAGAGGACGCTGCTGTTGAACGACCCGGGCTTTCCGGCCTCTTTCTCGCGCTCGCCGGCGCCCGCCTTGCCGGCCGGCGCTCCCTCCTCGAGAGTCACGCGCTTGCCACCCCGGTCGAACATTCCGTCATCCCGAGCGACCCGGCTCGTGCCTGCGGAAGCGACGCTCCAGTCCAGACGCGCCGTCCCCTCCACCAGGTTCGCGCGATAGGTCGAGAGATCGCAGCCGCAGACACGCTCGAACACTGCGAAGAAGTCCGAAGTCGAAGGGTGGCGAAACGACCACTCCTGGAAGTACGCCCTCTCCGCGCGGGCGAAGGTCTGGTCCCCCAGATCGTGCCGCAGCTGCGCGAGGAAAAGCGCGACTTTGAAGTAGGAGTTCAAACCATAGGAGTTCCCCGACGAGAACCTCCAGGAGAATCGGGAGATGGGATCGAGGTTTTCCTCCGACAGGTAAGCGATGTGGGCGATCGCGTAGAGGCCCATCCGCAGGCCTCCGGGCAACAGGATTTCGTTCCCGCGCCCGTAGGCCAGCTCCATGTTCCGATATTCGGCGTCGGAGTTGATCCCTTCGTCCAGCCACGACTCTTCGAACTCGTTGGATCCCACCATGCCGTACCAGTACTGGTGCCCGAACTCATGGACGGTCACGTCCTCGACAAAGCGGACCCTCTGAAAAGGCCAGCGCAGAAAAAGCGAAGGGGCGTCTCCGGTGATGAGAGTCGGATACTCCATTCCGCCGGCGCCCAGTCCGTCGTCGGGAGGGTCGACGATCGTCAACGTCGGATAGGGATAGGCGCCGAACCAGAGCCCGTAGAATGAAAGCGCTTCCTTGGCCGAGCGCACGTAGGCGTCGCGGGCAGCGAGGTGGTTGGGCTGGAGCAGAAGCCGAACCGAGACCGGCGTCAGGGCGATCTGGGACGCAGCCATTCCGAGCTGGCGCGCCGCGAGCGCGCTCCAGCCCGCCGGAACGTCGGCGGGAGGCGAAAACGGGAATTCCACGACGACGTAGCGGGGATCGGCGGTCCAGGCGAAATCGTGAATGTCGTCCTGCTGGAAGCGGTAGGTCGTGACGCTCCCTTTCTTCGTCTCCGCGATCTTCCTGCCGGTGGCGCCGATGATGAAGCGGGAAGGTACCGTGAGCGTCACGTCGTAGGCGCCGTAGTCGGCGTAGAACTCGGAGTTGGCGTGGAACGCGTGGCAGTTCCATCCGCCGGCCGGACGCCCGCGCAGTCCCGCCGGCTCGTAGACGCCGATCTTCGGAAACCACTGCGCGACCAGAAAGAAATCGCGCACGAATCCGGTCCGCGCGAAGACCCGAGGCAGCTTGTCGCGGAAGGCAAAGTCGAGAGCGATCGCGCCGCCGGGCGGGACGGGAGAGGGGAGCGCGACGGCAAGAACGGTCTCGTCGGAGGCGTCATTGGCGTCCGGCTGGACGAATCGGGCCCCCGGCTTGAGGTCTTCGCCCCTCTCGTTCACCATCGAGTCGATGTCGATCGAGCCCCAGTCCTGCGCCCTGGAGCCTGCCAAATCCTCCCGAAGGCGGCCGCCCCATTCCCGTAGGAACGTCGTGCGGTTGTTCTTGAAGGCGTTGAGGTAAAGATGAAAGCGAAGCTCGGACACCGAGTCGCCGGAAGGGTTGCGCCAGACCAGCCGCTCCTTTCCCGTGACAGTCTTCGCAGTGGGATCGAGTGAGGCCTCGATCGTGTAAGTCACCACCGGGGGCGAGGGCGGGCGGGCGGCGGCCGCAGGAAGCACCGCCATGAGGAAAAGCGGCAGCGCCAGAAGAGTCCGGCGCCCGGACAGCGTGGAATGGACCGGCTCGGCAGTGGACTCGGGCATTGGAGTTTCGCGAGACTATCGCAGAGACACCATGGCATGAGGACCGCACTCGTCACCGGCGCGACCGGCTTCCTCGGAGGCCACGTCGTGCGGGCACTCGACGGCCTGGGCTGGCGGGTGCGCGCTCTGGCGCGCGATCCGCCGCGCGCCGCGACCCTTCTTCCCGCGGGAACGGAGATCTACGGCGGGGATCTCTCCGCGGCGACCGATCTCGAAGGCGCCTGCCGGGATTGCGAGGCGATCGTGCACGTGGCCGGGCTGGTCAAGGCCCGGGGACTCGAGGACTACCGCGAGGTCAACGCGCGGGGTACCGAGCGGCTGCTGCGCGCGGCGGCCCGGTCCGCCCCGGGCGCTCTCTTCCTCCTCGTCTCCAGCCAGGCAGCCGTCGGGCCCGCCCGGATGGGCCGCCCCGTCGCGGAGAGCGATGCTCCGAGACCCATCTCCTGGTACGGCCTCTCCAAACGTGAAGGGGAGGAGGCCGTCGAGTGTCTCTGGGCCGGAGCCTGGATCATCGTTCGCCCGGCGGTCATCTACGGCCCGGGAGATCGAGGACTTCTGACGATCTTTCGGGCTGCCGCGCGAGGAATGGTTCCCGTGCCGGGAGACGGGCGCCACATCCAGGTCATCGCCGCCGAAGAGGCCGCCGCGGCGATCGCCCGGGCGGTGGAGCGGCGCGATCTCGTCGGTCGCCGCGGCTTCCTCTGCGATCCCGAGCCGATCGCCGTGCGCGCGCTGTGCGTTGCCATCGCGAGCCTTCCGCCCAAGCCCGCGCGACTCGTTCGGGTTCCCGATTTCGCGGTGCGCGCGGCAGGATTGCTGGCGAGCATCGGAGAGCGCGCTCTGGGCCGATCCCTCGCCTTCAATTCGGACAAGGCGCGCGAAATCCTCGCCGGCGAGTGGGTCTGCGATCCCTTGCCTCTGCGCCGCGATCTGGGTCTGGGCGCACCGACCCCTCTGGAGGACGGTCTCCGGGAGACGTGGAATTGGTACGCGGCTTGCGGCTGGTTGCCTTTGTAAATTTTGCTAAGATCGGAGGGAAGGACCTCTAGACTGACAAGGTGGGAGAAAAGATGATGAAAGTCGCTTCGGCGGCACCGACTCTGGCTCCGCAGAGACCCTCTTTCTTCGACAAATGCTACCGGTATGACCGGGCCAATCGCGCCCGGGAGGCCGGCTTATACACGTTTTTCCGCCCGATTGAGTCAGCGCAGGACCCTGAGGTCACGCTCAGCGGCCGACGGATGGTCATGCTCGGCTCGAACAACTATCTGGGTCTGACCAACGACAGCCGGGTCAAAGATGCGGCCGTCGAGGCCATCCGCAAGTACGGCTCCGGCTGCGCCGGAAGCCGCTGGTTGAACGGCACCCTCGACCTGCACGTCCGCCTCGAGGAGCGCCTTGCCCAGTTCATCCGCAAAGAGGCGGCTCTGGTCTTTTCCACGGGCTTCCAGGTCAACCTGGGAGT
>DATFTF010000138.1:0-2939 GCA_035262245.1 Thermoanaerobaculia bacterium | reverse complement strand
CGGCGACCCCACCCGGGCCGGACAGGCCAAGCGCGAAGTCGGGACCAATCCGTTCATAGTCGGACCGGAGGCCGAGGAAGGGAATCGCCTTCTCGAGATCCTGCGCGAGAACCCCGATATGCAGGCCTACATCTTGAACACCGGATCGGTGGGCGCCCGCGAGGGCTCGGCCGGCGAGAAGGTGACCATCAAGATCTCGACGGAAATCATGAAGCAGATCGCCAAGGAGGGAATCCAGTGGCAGGAAGATCCCGACTGGGGCTACGAGATTCCCGTTCGCGTTCCGGGAATCGACCTGGGTAAGTACACCGCCAGCTCCTACTACTCGCAAGAGGAGTACCGCCGCCTGGTCGACAAGCTCCGCCAGGAGCGCCGCGCCTGGCTGGCTCGATTCCCGGGGCTCGATCCGGTGATCCCGGAAGCGGTCGAGCGCTGAGGGGGCGGCCGGTCAAGGCGATGCAGGTCCGGGGGCTTGAGGACGTCGTCGCGGCGGAATCCTCGATCTGTTTCATAGACGGCGAAAAGGGAATCCTTTCCTACCGCGGCATCGACATCCACGACCTTGCCGAGAAGTCGACTTTTGAGGAAGTCTGCTTCCTGCTCTGGGATGGACGGCTACCGGCTCGGGAAGAGCTGGCCGCTACGCAGCGGGCGATCGGGGCCGAGCGCGCGATCCCCCGGGAGATCCTGAGTCTTCTCGCTTCGCTGGCGCGGACCGCAGCGCCCATGGAGGCCCTCCGGACGGCGGTCTCGGCCCTCTCCGCGGCGGATCCGGACGGAGCGGACATGAGTCCGGCCGCCAACCGGCGAAAGGCGTTGCGTCTGACCGGCCAGATCGGCACGGCGGTGGCGGCCTACGAGCGCCTGCGAAGGGGCCAGGCGGTCGTGCCCCCCGACCCCGGGCGCAGCCATGCCGACGACTTCCTTCGAATGCTCGGCGGGCAGACCGCGCCATCGTCAGCCGTCCGCGCGCTCGACATCGCCCTGATCCTTCACGCCGATCACGAGTTGAACGCGTCGACCTTCGCGGCGCGCGTGACGGCCGCGACCCTTTCGGACATGCACTCCGCGGTCACCTCGGCGATCGGGACGTTGAAGGGGCCCCTGCACGGCGGCGCCAACGAGGCGGTCCTGCAGATGCTCCGGGAGATCGGATCGCTCGACCGCGTCGACGCGGACATCCGGGCTCGCCTGGCGCGCAAGGACCGCATCATGGGCTTCGGCCACCGCGTCTACTCGACCGAGGACCCGCGGGCCACGCACCTGCGCGAGATGTCGCGCCAGGTGGCGGAGTCTTCAAGGACGACGCTCTGGTACGACATGTCCCGGCGCATCGAGCAGATCGTCAATGCGGAAAAGAAGCTGAACGCCAACGTCGACTTCTACTCGGCGTCCCTGTACTTCATGCTGGGCATCCCGCCCGATCTCTTCACCCCGCTCTTCGCCGTGTCCCGGATCTCCGGCTGGACCGCGCACGTGCTCGAGCAGTACGCCCACAACCGCCTGATCCGCCCCCGCGCCGAGTACACCGGCCCTCCCTATCCGCAGCCCTACGTGCCGATGGACGGGCGCTGACGGACTCCGCAATGAGATCGTCGATCTCCGCGCCGGCGTCGAATGGTTCTTACGCCGCCGGCCAGGAGCCGAGGAGGCGCCGCACCAGGACGAGCTGGCCGACGTGGTAGGCGTTGTGGTCCGCGGCGAGCAGCAGCTCGCGCAGGAAGGTCTGGGTCGTGCCCGGTGGAACGACTGCGGAGAGGTCCACCTTGAGATCGCCGGCCAGCTCTTTCAAGGCCTCCCGGTCGCGCCGAAAAGACGCCACGCTCTCGTCCCAGGCCGCGCCGGAGGGCGGCGCGGCGCTTCCCGGCCAGTAATCCTTCATCGAAAGCTCGACGTAGGAGGGATTGCGGCAGAACTCCAGGATGTCGCGCTGGCAGATGCGGATGTGCTCGAGGAGCTCCCAGGCCGAGTGCGGAAGTCCCTTGGGCCGCACGCCGCGATGCTCCGGCGAGAGTCCCTCGACCGCGGAGTCAAATCCCGCATGGGCATCCTCCCAGTCGAGGATCTTCGCCAGGAGTTCCCGCAAAGCCCCGTCTTCAGACATTGAGGGCGGCAACTTCTCGCCTCGGGTCAATCACAAATCACAAATCACAAATCGCAAATCACAAATTCTTCTTCACTCGCCCAGATACGCCTCTTTGACCTTCGGGTTCGCGGCAACGTCCGCGGACGGCCCCTCCAGCGCCACAACGCCCGTCTCCAGAACGTAGGCGCGGTTGGAGTGCTTGAGAGCCGCGTTGGCGTTCTGTTCCACGAGCAGGACCGGAGTTCCCTGCCGGTGAATTTCCTCGATCGACTGGAAGATCGTGTGGACCAGAAGCGGGGCAAGACCCAGAGACGGCTCGTCCAAGAGCAGGACCCGGGGCCGGGACATCAAAGCGCGCGCGATGGCCAGCATCTGCTGCTCGCCGCCGGAGAGCGTGCCCCCGATCTGCTTCTCGCGCTCTTTCAAGCGCGGGAAGATTCCGAAGACCTTGTCGAAGTCGGCCGACAGGCCGTGCCGGTCCCGGCGGGCATAGGCTCCGAGCTCGAGATTCTCCAGGACGGTCAGGTTGGCGAAGATGGCCCGACCCTCCGGCACCAGGATCAGGCCGCCGCGGACCAGGCGGAAGGTCGGCGTCGAGCGCGTGGCCTCGCCGCGGAATCGCACCTCCCCCGACCGGGCCGCCACGAGCCCCATGATGGCCCGCAGAGTCGTCGACTTCCCCGCGCCGTTGGCCCCGATCAGGGTGACGATCTCGCCTGCGTCGAGGCGCAGCGAAATCCCCTTGAGCGCTTCGATCGCCCCGTACGAAACGCGCAGGTCCCGGACCTCCAGGATGGGCCCCGGCGAGGCCCCGCTCATGCCCCTCCCAGGTAGGCCTCGATGACCTTCGGGT
>DATFTF010000137.1:0-8848 GCA_035262245.1 Thermoanaerobaculia bacterium | reverse complement strand
CTTTCCCCAAGGCGTGACCCACGGCCTGCGGTTTTCGCGCTGAAAGCCGGGCATAGAATCCGGGGCGCGACTCGGAGGACGAGCATGTGGAGACGCAGAGTCTGGGCCGCCGCGGCGCTGTCGGCCGCGGCAAGCGCCGCCCGGGGCGCTCCGGGACCGGCTCCGACTGTGATCTACCGGCCCGCGCACGGCGAGCTCGTCTATACCTTCGGCGGCGCTCCCCCGGTGCGCCATATCCAGCCGGGCACGCGGATCGTCGCCTGGACGGAGGACTGCTACGACGGCGCGGTGACCAAACCGGGGCAGCTTCCGAGCAAGGTCATGATCCCCGGACACGACAACCCGCAGACCGGCCCCTTCTACGTCGACGGCGCGGAGCCGGGAGACACGCTGGCGATCCGCATCGAAAAGCTCGAGCCGGCGCGCGACTGGGCGATCTCCTCCTCCTTTCCGGGGTTCGGAGCTTTGAACGGCACGGACCGAACCGCGCTCCTCGGCGCCGATCTGCCGGAGACGGTCTGGTTCTACCAGGTGGACAAGGCCCGCGGAGTGGCCCGCGCGCGGTCCCAGGACGGCCGGTTTTCCTGGGAAGTTGCGCTGGCGCCTTTTCTGGGATGTCTCGGCGTCTCTCCCGGCGCCGGCGAAGCCCGCTCGACCGTCGTGCCCGACAGCTTCGGAGGCAACATGGACTGCCCCGAAGTGCGCGCGGGCAACACCATCTATCTCGGCGTCCGGGTGCCCGGAGCCCTGGTCTCCTTCGGGGACGGCCACTACGCCATGGGTGACGGCGAGATCATCGGCACCGCGCTGGAAGGAGCCATGAACGTCGAGCTGACGGTCGACCTGGTGAAACACCGTGAGACGCCGTGGCCCCGCATCGAGAACGCCGAGTGGATCATGTCGGTGGGAGCGGCCCGGCCCCTCGAGGACGCCGCGCGCATCGCGTTCAAGGACATGGTCTCCTGGGTGCGCGAGAAGACCGGAATGGGTGAGATGGACGCCTACGAGTTCGTCTCGCAGAACGCGAAGGCCCCGATCGTCCAGATCGTCGACCCGGAATACACCGTGCTGGTGAAGGTGCCCAAGAAGAGCATCCCTTCGACAGCGAAGCCCTGAACGTAGAGCATGGACCGTCAGAGAGGAAGAGTCGATATGCCCTATTCCGTTTTCCGTTTTCCGTTTCCCGTTTTCCGTTCAACGGTCGCGTCATGAAAGATCTCTACCTGGGCATCGATCTGGGCGGATCGAAGATTCTGGCGGGGGTCGTCACGCCCTCGGGCAAGGTTCTCTCGAGGGTCAAGACGGCCACGCCGTTCGCCAGCGGCTCCGCCGCCCTGGCCCGGGCGTTGACGGACACCGCGGCTGCCGCGTTGAAGGCGGCGCGCGCCGAAAAGGGCCGCCTGATCGCCATCGGGCTGGGCTCGCCCGGGCCTCTCGATCCGAGAAGCGGCGTCGTCCTGCGCACACCCAACATCGCCGTGCGCAGGTTCCCCGCGGGCAGGATTCTCTCCGAAGCGTTCGGAGCGCCGGTGGTGCTGGACAACGACGTGCACATGGCGGTCTACGGAGAGCTCGTGGCCGGCGCGGCCCGGCGGGTCCGCAACGTGGTCGGCTTCTGGATCGGAACCGGGGTGGGCGGCTGCGTGATCGCCGATGGTCAGGTCGTCCACGGCGTCAACCAGAACGCCGGGGAGCTCGGCCACATGATCCTCGACGCGCGCAAGGCCGGCAAGCGCGTCGGCCGCGGGACGCTCGAGTGGGAAGCCTCCAAGACGGGCATGGCGCGCATGATCCGAAAACAGGTCCGGAAGGGGAAGAAGACCCGTCTGGCCAAACACGTCTCCGGATCGGGGAAGAGACTCCACAGCAACGACCTGGCCCGCGCCTTTCGCGACAGAGACAAGGTCGCGGTCCAGGCCGTCGAGCACTCCGCGCGCTCGGTCGGCATCGCGGTGGCCAACCTTTTCGATGCGCTGGCGCCCGAGCTCTTCCTCCTGGGCGGGGGCGTGGCGGAGTCGATCGGGCGGCCCTACCTGGATCTGGTTCTTCGGTCCGCCCGCGAGCACGCCTTCACACGCGAGCTCGGCGACGTGCGGGTCGTGGCCTCGGCCTTGAAGGACGACGCGGGAATGCTCGGCGCCGCCTTCGCCGCGCGGGCGCGCCATCCCGCCTCCCAGCGGCAGCCTGCCATGCGGCGGCGTCCTGCCCCGCGGCGGCCGGCGGCCAGTCCCCGGAAACGCCGGCCGGCGGTTCACAATATAAATATTGTATCTCAGCGGGCCGAGCCTGCCGCCGGGGCGCGCGCGGCCGGCGGCGCGGAGACCCCCGGAATTCCGAACGCGTAGAGACGCCCTTCCATGTCCCCGAAATAGATCCGCCCGCGGGAGATCGCGATCCCGCCATAGAGAACGGCCGTGTCGTCGAACTCCCAGAGAATCGCCCCGGTCTCCGCGTCGAGCGCCAGCGCCGAATGGGCGCCGGCGGCGAAGACGACGCCGTTGGCGATCGACACCGGCGCGATGACCGGCCCTTGGATGGCGACGGTCCGCCACAGAATCGCTCCGCTTCCCGGATCGAGCGCCGCGACGGAGCCCACGATGCTCGGACGGGCCCAGTCCGGCGGGATGCCGCCGGCCGCGTAGAGCCGCTTTCCGTCGAAGGCCGCCGTCGGCAGCACTCCCGCGCCGCACTGCGGGCATTCCCCGCCGATGGCCATGGCCGTGCGCCAGACCGGCCCCGTCGCGAGGCTCGAGCGCAGGAACGCGTAGTAGGAGCCGTCCTTCTGCCCGGCGCCGACGAGCTGTCGGCCGGCGCTGTCGGTGAAGAGCGTGGGCGAAGAACCCCAGTCGGCGTCCGGTGTGTTTCCAGGATCGACCCTCCAGGAGTCGAGAATGGAGAGGTCCGAGAGCGAGAGCCGCACGATCGAATAGGCGTAGCCGTCGTCGAGCGACAGGCCCGAAGCGGTGGTCACGAAGATCTGCCCGGACTCGAGATCGACCGACGGCGAGGACCAAATGCCTCCCCCCGGCATCGACGCCGGCACGAGATCCGCCTCCCCGAGAAGCGCTCCGGTCTCACGATCCATGGAAAAGAGCTTTCCTTGGATGAAGGGGTTGTCGCAGTTGCTGGAGATGCCCTGGAGCACGCGCCCCGCGACGACGAGCGGGGAGCAGAAGGCGTAGTAGCCGCCCGAGGGGGAGTTGTCGCCGAGCGACCGGCGCCACAAAATTTTCAGGCTCTCGGCGTCGAGACAATAGAACCCGTCGTCGCCGCCGGCGAGAAAAAGCAGCCCGTTGGAGAAGGCGGGGGCGGAGGTGATTCCCTGGGGATCCGGATTGCACTGCGGCATGAGGGTCTGGCCCAGGTCCACCGAGGCCAGTAGAGCCCCGGTCGCCGCATCGAGCCGGGTTTCGCGGCCGCTCCAGTCGCCGATGAACACGTTGCCGGCGACGACGGTCGGCGAGGAGGCGATCGAGCCGGGCAGCTGCGCGACCCAGACCGGGGAGAGCGACGGCGCCGTCTGCGGCGTGATGGCCGTCTCGCCGGCGGCCTGACCGGTCATGGCGTCGTCGCCGCAATACCGCGGCCAGTCGCCGGGCGACGAGCGGTCGGGCGTCAGCCGCGCGAGCGCTCGCAGGATCGGCAGACGCTCGGGCTCGACCTGCGCGCGGATCCGCGCGGCGCAAAGAAGAAGAACGGGTAAAGCCATCCCGAGGCGGACTCGCTGGAACATCGAAAAACCGGATCTCCTCGCTAAGCGGTCAAGGGACGCGCCGCCAGGCGACGCGCGGCCTCGCGGAGCGTCTCCTCCCTTTTTGCGAAGTTGAAGCGGGCCCGGGTGCGTCCTCCGCGGCCGGTGTAGAAGGACGAGCCGGGCACGGCCACCACGCCGACCCGGCGAGCGAGGAAGTCGACGAACGCGCGGTCGTCCTTCCAGCCGAGTTTTCGGGCGTCGGCCATCACGTAATAAGCCCCCTCCGGCGGCGTAAACGCCAAGCCGGCCCGGCCGAGCGCCTCGAGGAGAATCCGTCGGCGGCGGGCGTAGGCGCGGCGCATCGTCACGTAGAAGGCCTCGGGCAGGTTGAGCGCCGTGACACCCGCTTCCTGGAAAGGGGCCGGCGCGCAGATGGTCAGATAGTCGTGCACCTTGCGCAGGAGCGCGGTCAGAGGCTCCGTCGCGATCGCCCAGCCGACCCGCCAGCCGGTGACCGCGTAAGACTTGCCGAGACCCGAGAGCGTGACGGTGCGGTCCTCCATTCCGGCAATCGAGGCCAGGGAAATGTGGGGATGCCCTTCCGACCAGATGTGCTCGTAGATCTCGTCGGTGACCGCGATAACCCCATACTTCTGACAGAGGCGCGCAATCTCCGAGAGCTCCGCCCGAGTGAAGACGCGCCCGGAGGGATTGGCCGGAGTGTTGACCAGGATCAGACGCGTACGCCGGTTCATGACTCTCGCCAGCGCCGCCGAATCCAACGCGTAGTCCGGCTCGGAGAGCGGCACGAAACGAGGCGTGACGCCGGCTAGGACGCAGGCGGGGAGGTAGTTCTCGTACCACGGCTCGAACATCACGACCTCATCGCCGGTCTCCGTCAGCGCGAAGATCGCCGCGCAGGCCGCCTCGGAGACGCCGCAGGTCACGGTGATCTGGGTGTCCGGATCGGGCGAAAAGCCGTTGAAGCGTGCCGTCTTTCGAGCGATCGCCTCGCGGAAGTTCCCCGCTCCCCACGGGAAGGTGTACTGGTGCTGCCCCGGCTTCGCGATCGCCCTTCGCAGCGCCGCGACGAGCTGTCGAGGCGGCTCGAAGTCCGGAAGACCCTGCGCCAGATTGATCCCGCCGACTTGCGCTCCGATTCGCGTCATCTCGCGAATCACCGACTCGCCAAAGGGGTGCGTACGCCGAGAGAGCGGCCGATGCGTGCGGGTCGCGCGCCTGTCGGACATGGCCTCGAAGCCTAGCATCCGATCCGGCCTCCTTTCGGCGGCCGTGGCACGGGGACTGCAGCGAAGAGGGCGGTTGCCCGAGGTCGCCTTTGAACGCTCACTCCGCTCCGCGCGGCGCGTCAGCGAGCGGACTCTCCGTGGGAGCCGCGAGCGCCGGGATCCTGCTCGCCGGTCTCTTGAGCGCGGCGGCCCTCGGCCAGACGATCACGGAGTTTCCCATCGCGACACCCGACAGCCTTCCGGCCGGGATCACGGCAGCCGGCGGCGCCCTGTGGTTCGCCGAATTCAACGGCAACAAGATCGGCCGAATCTCCGTCGACGGTTCCTTAGTCGAGTACCCGATCCCGATTCCCGAGAGCGGGGCATCCTTGATCGCCGCCGGTCCGGACGGCGCGGTCTGGTTCGCCGAGTACTCCGCCAACAAAATCGGCCGAATGACGCTGGAAGGATCGGTCACCGAGTTTTCTCTGCCGACGCCGCGCAGCGGTCCCTACGGCATCGCCGCCGGCCCGGACGGCAGCTTGTGGTTCACCGAATCGGACGCCGGCAAAATCGGGCGCATCACGTCCGAGGGCGCGATCACGGAGTTCCCACTCTCCTCCTCCGAGAGCGGCCCTTATGCCATCGCCGCCGGCCCGGACGGAAACCTGTGGTTCACCGAATCGGACGCCGACCGGATCGGGCGAATCACGACGAACGGTTTCGTCACCGAGTTTCCGATCCCCTCGGCCGAGAGCTTTCCGATCGGGGTCGCGGCGGGCCCGGACGGCAACATCTGGTTCACCGAATTCAGCGCTTCGACCGGCAACAAGATCGGACGGATGACCATGTCGGGCGCGGTGACTGAGTTTCCGACCCCGACGTCCCCGAGCGAGCCGCGCGGCATTGCCGTGGGGCCGGACGGTGCCCTCTGGTTCGCCGAGTACGGTGCCGATCGGATCGGCCGCATCACCACGGCTGGTGCGATCACGGAGTTTCCGATTCCGACGGCCGGCGCCGGGCCGCTGCGCATCACAACCGGTCCGGACGGCGAGCTGTGGTTCACCGAGCGCTCCGGCAACAAGATCGGGCGTGTTGCCGTTGCCCTGCGGCCGCCGATCGAAAGGCCCGAGCCTCCGCCGCGCACAATCGTCCGCCCCTTCGTGTCTCACCTCGAAGAGCCCCGCTGACGAAAATCAGCGACCGGACGGCGAGGGTGTCGTCGCTTCCATCAGAAGGGCGAGCGCTTTCTCCAGGCCGTGCGATCCGGCCGCGCTCCCCTTGTAGAAACCGAGGCGCGCGACGACGAGGTCGTGCGACGGAATGATGAAGGTGTATTGGCCGCCAGCGCCGTTCATGTAATAGGCGTCGCGGGGAATGGGAAACGCATCGTCGCCGTTGATCCAGAAGAAGCCGCCATAGATCGGTCGTCCGTCCGCCTTCCAGGCCGGCGCTACGGTGCGTACGAACCGGACGAATTCCCGGGACAGGATCTGCTCGCCATTCCAGGCGCCTTCCTGGAGAAACAGATTTCCCAAACGGACCCAGTCCCGCCCGGACATCAGGTCGTATCCCTGAGCCAGGAAGTTTCCGTACGGATCTGTTTCGATCACCATCGTGCGGATGCCGATGCGGTCGAAGAGGGCGCGCTGAGGAAAGGAGAGGTATTCCTCGCCGCGCTTCTCCACGGCTTGCCGGATGAGGGCGTTGATCAGAACCGGATCGCAATTGTGGTACCGCCCCACCTTGCCCGGCGGCCACTCGAGCGGCCGGGTGGCGGCGTAGCGGAACGCGTCGACGCGGCCGGTGTAGAAGTAGAGATGATCGGGATAGGTGCCGGCCGGATCGTAGTTCGGGTCCTGCGGCGCCTTGATGCGCAGCCCGCTCGACATGTTCAGGAGATCGGCGATGCGGATCCGCGCGCGCGGATCGCCCGGCGTCTGCCACTCGGGGATGGGAGCCGGCTGCTCGAGCGAGTAGGCGCCCTGCCGGATGAGCACGCCCATGAGCGCGGCGGTCACGCTCTTGCCCATCGACCAGCTCTCGAGCGGCGTCGAGGAGGAGATGCCGGGGGCGTAACGCTCGGCGATCAAGCGCCCCTTCCAGCTCACCGCGAAAGCCGCCGTCATCTCGCTGCCCGGCTCGAACGCCGCGTCCACCGCCTGCGCCAGCCTGACGCGGTCAAGGCCCGCGGGCAGCGGCTCCTTGGGAAGAACGTCGCCCATGGGCCACGCCTGCGTCGCGGGACCGGGCAGCGCGCTTCGAACCGGAACGGGCTTGAAGTGAAGGGCGCTCTCCCCGGGAGGGAGCGCGACGCACCCCTGTCTGCCGAAATACCTCGACGTGATCGTGGCACCCCCCGGGATCGTGATCCGAACGAGTTTGGCGTCGCGGTCGATCACGGGCTTGCCGACCTTCGAACGGTCGGCATAGGGACCCGTGAAGTACCCCACGTTCTCCGCGGCGAAGTCCGGATCGAGCCCGGTGATGAAGACCGCCGCGCACAGAGTAGTCGCGAAGCCCGCGGTCTTGTGCTCCAGAGGATCGCCGGGCGGTGGCACGTACGCTGTCGGCAGCTCGAAGGTCTTGGCCCGAGCGATCAGGGCTTCGCGTGTGGCGATCGCCGGGCGGGGCGTCGGCTTTGGAACGTTCGAGGCCGCGGCCTGCCCGGCGCTCGAACCCGGGAGAAGAACCGTTGACGCCAGAATCAGCTGCATCGCGGCTTTTCGCACCGTCACCTCCTCAGCCTGCGGCATAGACTAACGGCATCCGACCGCGCGACCACGGCCTCCGCAGAAGCCTGACCGGACTCGAGTACTTCACCTTCGGCTTTGGGACGATGGTGGGGGTGGGTTGGGTCGTCTTAATCGACGACTGGCTCTCGCGCGGCGGCCCGGCCGGAGCGGCGCTGGCGTTTCTGGCCGGAGGCGTCCTTCTCCTGCCGGTGGCGACGACCTACGGCCGGATGGTGCGCGAGGTGCCCGATGCCGGCGGCGAGGCGGCGTACGCCGAGGGGGTCTTCCCGCCGTTCGTGGGCTTCGCCGCGGCCTGGACCATGGTCCTCTCCTACGCCATCGTCTGTCCCTGGGAGGCGGTGGCGGTCGGAAATCTCCTGGCGCGCGTTTTCCCGAGCCTGAACGTCCTGCCACTCTACGCCGTCGCCGGCAAGACGATCTACGCTCCGAGGCTCGCTGCCGGCCTCCTGCTCACGCTTCTGATCGCGGCGCTCAATCACCGCGGCATTCATCAGAGCGCTGCGTTCCAGAAGATCGCGACAATGGGCCTCCTGGCGCTCGTCGCGGTGTTTCTAATCCTCGGATTTGCGCGCGGAAGCCCTTCCAATGCGGAGCCTCTCTTCGCCCGTCCCGGCGGATCCGGCGCGTTCCTCTCGATTCTTTTCGTGCTCCAGGTTGTTCCGTATTTCCTGACCGGCTTCGAGTCGATCGGAAAGGAATCGGAGGAGGCGCGCGCGGACTTCGACCCACGCCACTTCGGCCGCGCGATCGTTTCGGCGCTGACGACGGGATTTCTCTTCTACGCCGCCATCGTGGTCGCGGTGTCCCTGGTGTTTCCGTGGAAGGAGCTGGTCGCGGGGCACCTGGGGACCGAAGCCGCTTTCGAGCGAGCCTTCTCCTCCCGTGCGATCGCGCGGCTCATCGTCTTCGCCGCGTTCCTCTCGCTCGTCAAGATCTTCAACGGCAACTTCGTCGCGGCCACCCGGCTCCTCTTCGGCCTCGGGCGCCGCGGTCTGGTCCACCCCGCGCTCGGCCGCGTCCACCCGACGTATGCCACCCCTACGGCCGCGATCGTCCTGATGGCCGCCCTGACCGCGGGCTCGGCGTTGCTGGGCGATGCGCTCCTGGTGCCCGTCACGGAGGTGGGCTCGCTCGCCGTCGGGGTCGGCTGGTTTTCCACCTGCGTCGCG
>DATFTF010000136.1:0-2514 GCA_035262245.1 Thermoanaerobaculia bacterium | reverse complement strand
TGAGCTCCGGGTCGATGAGGCAGCCGTTCTTCCCGATCCAGCCGAGCCCGGCGGCCGCGGCGAAGTCGCGCTCGGCCACCGGCGTCGAATCGACGCAGATGCGGTATCGGATCGGTAGCTCCATCCTCCGCACCGCGGCCTGCGCCACGCGCAGGGCCATCTCCCGGAGGCGCCAGTGGTAATCGGGCCCCGCGGCGTACCGCGCTAGCCGCGAGCCGTCGGCGGCCGCCACCGGACGGGTTTCATGGCGCGCGGCGAGACACACGACCGACCGGGCGCCGGGCAGGAGCCCTTCGGGATTCCCGCGCAGTTGCGCGGTGCGCGCGAGATAGTCCATGCCGGCATGGCGGCCCTCCGCGATCCATCGCCGGAAATCCTCGAAGTGCGGAGGCGCGCCGGCGCGCGCGAAGCCGACCCGGACGAAGCCGGCGGCGAGAGCCTCTTCCCGCCAGATCGCGGCGGCGTGAAGGAGAGATGGATTCATTGGATCATTGGTCCATTGTCTGATTGACTCGAAAATGGCCCGGCAGTTGCTTTTAGTCCCAATCCCTCAATGATTCAATGAGTCAATGGAGCAATCGCGGTTTTACTCGCGCCTCTTCGCTGTCGCCGCCCTGGCGGCGCTCGGGTATGCCCTTCTTCTCATCTTCCACCCCTTTCTCGATCCCATCCTGTGGGCCGTCCTCCTCGCCTTTCTGTTGTATCCCATCAACGCCCATCTGCGCCGGCGGTTCAAGGGGAGATCCGGGCCCGCGGCCGGCCTCCTGACCCTGGTCGTCACGATCGGAATGGCCGCGCCGGCGGTGATCCTGACGATGGCCTTTGCCGGCCAGGCCGCGGACCTCGCGGCGCGGCTCTCCGCCGCGGCAGCGCGCTACGAGATTGCGCGTCCGAGCGACCTGTTCCGGATCCCGGCGCTGGGCGCGTTGTTGCAATGGATCGAGGCGCGCGTGCCGCTCACGGCGGATCAGCTGCAGGCCTGGCTGCTTCAGGGCTCCCAGCGGGCGCTGCGCGTTCTGGCGGCCTCGACCGGCGCGCTCGTCCTCTCGGCCCTGGGCGCCATCGTGAAAATCGTTCTGATGCTCTTCGTTCTCTTCTTCTTCCTGCGCGACGGCGACACGATGGCCGACCGTCTCGTGCGCCTCGTGCCGATGCCGCAGGAGCACAAGACCCGCCTGACGCAGCACCTCGCCTCGGTCACCCGCGCGATCGTCTTCGGGACCCTGCTGACGGCGATCCTGCAGGGAGCTCTGGTCGGCGTCGGGTTCGGCCTGGCGCATCTGCCTTCCCCTGTGGTCTTCGGAGCGATCGCCGCGGCCTGCTCGCTCCTTCCCGTGGGTGGAACCGCCCTGGTCTGGGGCCCGGGCGCGATTGCTCTGGCGATTCAAGGCCGCTGGGGCGCCGCCGCGTTTCTTGTCGTCTGGGGCGCGATCCTTGTCTCGACCGTCGACAACGTTCTGCGTCCCCTGTTCATCTCCGGCCGCGCTCAGATCTCGACGCTTCCGATCTTCTTCGGCGTCTTGGGAGGACTGGCCGCTTTCGGACCGATCGGAATGTTTCTCGGACCGCTCTTAGTCGCGCTGGCGCTGGCGCTGATGGAGTTCGCGGAAGAGCCAGCCCCGGGAGCGACGCAGGACGCAGGACGTAGGACGTAGGGATTCCCTACCGCCTGCCCCCTTCCACCTTCGTCCTACTTCCCGACCCAGTCCGCCACGAAGATGTTGGTCTCATGCGGCTTCTTGCCGTTGCGGTTGGAGGCGAAGACCAGGCGCTTGCCGTCGCTGGAGAACATGGGGAAGCCGTCAAACTCGGGAGCGAACGTCACGCGCGTCAGGTGGGAGCCGTCCAAGTCGAGGACGTAGAGGTCGAAGTCGCGGCCCTTCGGATCCGCGAGGTTGGAGGAGAAGATGATCCGCTTCCCGTCGGGGAAGAAGTAGGGGGCGAAGTTGGCGGCGCCATTGGCCGTCACCGGGTGATCCCCCGATCCGTCCGCATTCATGACCCGGATCTCCAGGCCCTTGGGGGCATAGGCGCCTTGCGCGAGGTTCTCGCGATAGCGTGCCAGCTCCTCCGGACCGGTCGGATGGTCGGCCCGATAGACGATCCGGCTTCCGTCGTAGGAGAAGAACGGACCGCCATCGTAGCCGGGGGTGTGGGTCCGGCGGGTCACGCCGCTGCCGTCGGCGTCCATCGTGTAGATCTCGAGGTCGCCGTCGCGCGCCGAGGTGAAGACGATCTTCTTCCCATCGCGGGAGATCGTGGCTTCTGCGTCGTAGGCCGGCGAGCCGAAGAGCCTGCGCACGTCGCTGCCGTCGGGCTTGGCGGTGTAGATGTCGTAGTTGTCGAGCGCCCAGACGTACCCGCGAGACCTGTCGGGCGGCGGCGGGCAGCCCGGGGAGGCGCCGAAGGTGGACGCGTAGAGGATCCGCTCGCCGGAAGGGAACCAGTAAGAGCAGGTCGTCTTGCCCAGGCCCTTGGAGACACGGCGTTTGTCCGAGCCGTCCGGCCGCATGG
>DATFTF010000135.1:0-6342 GCA_035262245.1 Thermoanaerobaculia bacterium | reverse complement strand
CTGGGGCGCGTTCGGCACGACCGGCCAACGGTGCACGGCGTCGTCGCGCCTTCTCGTCCACCGGAAGGTCTACGGCGAGTTCACCGAGAGGCTCGCGGCGCGGACGCGGGACTTGAAGGTCGGCAACGGCCTCGACGCTTCGGTGGAGATGGGCCCCTGCGTCTCGGAACGCCAGAGAGAAAACGTGGCCCGTTACGTCGAGATCGGAAAGAAGGAAGGCGCGAAGCTTCTCTGCGGAGGCGAGAAGCTGACCGGCGGCGCCCATGCCCGCGGCTGGTTCTTCCAGCCCACCGTTTTCGGCGACGCGAACGCCACGATGCGAGTCTCCTGCGAGGAGATCTTCGGACCGGTCACGACGGTCATCCCGATCGATTCCCTGGAGGAGGGCGTCCGGGTGGCCAACTCGGTTCCCTATGGCCTCTCCGGCTCGATCTACACGCGGGACGTGAACAAGGCCTTCGCCGCGATGCGGGACTTTCAGACCGGCATCTTCTACGTCAACTCCTCGACGATCGGAGCGGAAGTGCATCTGCCGTTCGGCGGCGTCAAGGACACCGGCAACGGCCATCGGGAGGCCGGGATCGCCGGGCTGGACGTCTTCACCGAGTGGAAGTCCATCTATGTGGACTTTTCGGGAAGGCTCCAGAAGGCCCAGATCGACACCCACGGCTCGGACTAGCACCACTCGTCTCGAGCCACCTCGGATCCGGGTCCGCGCCTCCCTCGTCGGCACGCTCTCCGGCTCGTTGGCTGCGGAGCCCCTTCGCCGTCGCTGGGCGCTCGTCGCACATAGACCTCGCGGCGGCCCTTCTGCGCCATGCTCCTCGCTCATCGCCTCCTCCGGGAGGCGGCCCCGGCTCCCGGGCTCGCCGTGTGACTGAAGTCCCCCTGCGAGCCCCGGCGCGTCGGGTTCCCCGCGGGGACCCTCGAAATCGCAGGTCTGCCAGGCCGGCGCGGTCTCCGCGGCGAACTCTGACTTGCAGCGATTTCGCGGAGCGGCGGCAGAGAAGTCCTTCCTCTTCGCCCGAGCCGGGCCGCCGCGTGTCCCCGCGGGGAATCGCCAGAGCGCCGGGGCGTCTGGCGACGCAACAAGCTGTCGTGAGCTGCCGCCTCGCCTTGCTCCGATACAATCGCGCGGTTTTCTTTTCATGAGGAGGAATTCGGTGAGATTTCGAATCGCCCTTGTCGTGATCTGTCTGACTTCGACAGCCGCTCTGCTCTCCGCTGCCGAGAAAAGCCCGACGGAGAAAGGTGGACAGTCCACGCCTCCCTCGCTCTCCAAGGTCTACGAGGGAATGGAATTCCGCAATATCGGTCCCTTCCGCGGCGGCCGCGTCACGGCGGTGGCCGGAGTGCGGGGCGAGCCGCTCACCTTCTATTTCGGAGGCACGGGCGGCGGCATCTGGAAGACAATCGACGGAGGATCGAGCTGGCAACCGGTTTCCGACAAGT
This sequence comes from Thermoanaerobaculia bacterium, assembly GCA_035262245.1. Classification (GTDB taxonomy): domain Bacteria; phylum Acidobacteriota; class Thermoanaerobaculia; order UBA5066; family Gp7-AA6; genus DATFTF01. The sequence continues at coordinate 4,890 of DATFTF010000135.1, read as the reverse complement.
TCTTCCACACCGGCTCGGTCGGCGCGATCGGCGTCGCGGAATCCGATCCCAACGTGATTTACGTCGGGATGGGCGAGTCGCCCATCCGCGGCAACGTCTCCAGCGGCGACGGCGTCTACAAGTCCACGGACGCCGGCAAGACCTGGACCCATCTGGGACTGGCCGACACGCAGCAGATCTGCCGCGTGCGGGTACATCCTAGGAATCCCGACCTCGTCTACGTCGCCGCTCAGGGACACGTCTGGGGATCCAACGCCGAGCGCGGCGTCTTTCGGTCCAAAGACGGCGGTAAGACCTGGGAGAAGGTTCTCTTCGTGTCGAACAAGACCGGCGCGAGCGATCTGGCGATGGACTCCGCCAATCCGCGGATCCTCTACGCCGCCTTCTGGCAGGTCAACCGCAAGCCTTGGGCGCTCGAGTCGGGCGGATCGGAGGGGGGGATCTGGCGCTCCGCCGACGGCGGGGACACCTGGAAGAAGCTCGAGGGCGGCCTGCCCGAAGGCGTGGTCGGGAACATCGGTGTGGCCGTTTCCCCCTCGCGTCCCGACCGCGTGTGGGCCATCGTGGAGTCGAAGGACAAGGGAGGCGTCTACCGATCCGACGACGGCGGGCAGAAGTGGACCCGCACGAACTCGGAGAACAAGCTCCGGCAGCGCGCCTGGTATTACACGCGCATCTACGCCGACCCGAAGAACGCCGACGCGGTCTACGTCTTGAATACCGGCTTCTTCCGCTCCGGAGACGGAGGCAAGACCTTCGCTCCAATCCGAGTCCCGCACGGGGACAACCACGACCTGTGGGTCGACCCGGACGATCCCGCCCGGATGGTCGAGTCCAACGACGGCGGGGCCAACGTCTCCTTCAACGGCGGGCAAAGCTGGTCTTCGATCATGAACCAGCCGACCGCGCAGTTCTACCGCGTCATCGCCGACGACCGCCTCCCGTACTGGGTCTACGGCTCGCAGCAGGACAACACCACCGTGGCCATCGCCAGCCGCGGACGCGGGCGCGGCATCGATCTCTCCGACTGGCACGCGGTCGGGGGCTGCGAGAGCGGCTGGATCGCGCCCAAGCCGAAGAATGCCGATGTGACGTTCGCCGGGTGCTACGGCGGAGCCATCGACCGCCACGACGAAAAATTGGGGCAGAACCGGCAGGTCGTGGCCTGGCCGCAGCTGGCCATCGGGCAGGCCGCCGCGGATCTGAAGTACCGCTTCCAGTGGAATGCGCCGATCGCCATCTCCCCGCACGATCCGAAAACGCTCTACCACGCGTCGCAGGTCCTCTTGAAGTCGACCGACGAGGGGCAGACCTGGTCGGAGATCTCGCCCGATCTCACCCGCAACGACAAGACCAAGCAGGGCAAGTCCGGCGGCCCGATCACCAAAGACGACACCGGGATCGAGGTCTACGACACGATCTTCACTCTCCAGGAGTCGCCGCACGAGGCGGGCGTGATCTGGGTCGGCACGGACGACGGTCTCGTGCAGCTGACCCGGGACGGCGGAAAGACCTGGTCGAACGTCACACCCCGCGGGATCCCCGAGTGGATTCGAATCAACTCTCTGGAAATCTCTCCTCACGACAAGGCGTCCTGCTACATCGCGGCCACCATGTACCAGTTCGATGACCCGCGCCCCTACCTGTACAAGACCAGCGACTACGGAAAGACCTGGACCAAGATCACGCGCGGCATTCCAGAGACCGTCTTCTCCCGCGTGATCCGGGAGGACCCCGTCCGCAAGGGACTCCTCTACGCGGGGACGGAGACCGGGCTCTACGTCTCCTTCGACGACGGCGCGAGCTGGCAGCCCTTCCAGCTCAACCTTCCGGCCGTGCCCATCACCGACCTGACGGTGAAAGACGGCGACCTGGTGGTCGCGACGCAGGGGCGGGCGTTCTGGATCCTCGACGACCTGACGCCGCTGGTCCATTTCGGCGACGGTCTCCGCGGCGAGACTCTCCACGTCTTTGCGCCGCGCGCGACCTACCGTTTCGGAGGCGGCGGATTCGGCGACGACGAGGAGAGCTCGTCCGCCGCGATCGGCAAGAACCCGCCCAACGGAGTCCTGGTCTACTACTGGCTCAAGGACAAGCCGGGCGAAAAGGAGAATCTGACGGTCGAGTTCCTGGACGGCGACAAGGTTCTCCGAACGTACACGAATCAGAAGAAGGAAGAGAGCGCAGAGGGAGAAGGGGGCGGGGGAGGGCCCGGCGACCGCGAGGACAAGCCGCTCGAGCCCAAGGCCGGCCTGAATCGTCTGGTCTGGGACATGCGCGTGATCAAGCCCACGCTCCTGCCCAAGGCGGTCATCTGGGGCAACAGCCAGGGGCCCAAGGTCGCGCCTGGACCGTACTCCGTGCGGATCAAGCTGGGAGAGAAGACCGCAGTGGAAAAATTCGATGTCCGCCCCAACCCCAACGCGGCGGCCACGCCCGAGGACTTGAAACAGCAATTCGATCTTCTGCGCCGCGCCGCCAACGGTCTGGAGGCCTGCCACGAGAGCGTCTCCAGGATCCGGGACGTCAAGGGCCAGATCGACGCCGTGAGCAAACACGCCGAGGAGCTCGGCAAGGGCAAGGACCTGAAGGATCGAGGCAAGAAACTCTCCGACCGTCTGACCGAGATCGAGAAGACACTGGTCAATCCCGAGATCAAGGCCAATCAGGATCCCTTGAACTTCACGCCGGCTCTCGACCACCAGTTCGCCGGCCTGGCCACCGTCGTCTCCTCGGCCGATGCGAGACCGACGGACGCGTCGTTTGCCTACGCCAAGCTGATCGAGGGCCGGCTGGCGGAGATCCAGGGGGAGCTCAAAGGGGTGCTCGACAAGGACCTCGCGGAGTTCAACGAATCTGTCCGGGCGGCGGCGATTCCGCCGGTGGTGGTGAAGAAGAGTGACAAGTGATGCGTGACGAGTGAGGGCTGAGTCAGGGTGAGAGATTCCGGCTCGCGCTCTCGATCTGTCCGAGCAACTCTTTTAGATCCGGCGGCAGAGGCGCGACGATTTCCATCTCCGCGTTGGTGGCCGGGTGCCGAAAGGCGATCCGCTCCGCGTGGAGCGCCTGCCTCGGGAAGGCCGTCAGCCGCGCCTTGAGCTCAAGGTCCCGCAAGGGGGCGTAGCGCGGACGGCCGTAGGCCGGGTCGCCGACCACCGGGAGACCAGCCGCCGCCAGATGAACGCGGATCTGGTGAGTCCGGCCGGTCACCAGGCGGCAGCGCAGGAGCGTCAAGCCGAGCGCGAAGAATTCCCGTTCGATCTCGTAGAGCGTGCGGGCGTCGCGGGCGCCGGAAGGCGGCGCATCGCTCGCGCGAAACGCCTTCATCTTCTTGCGGTCGCGCGGATCCCGGCCGACCGGCAGGGCCACCTCACCCTTCCGGACCGTCGGGATGCCGGCGACGAGCGCCAGATAGTCCTTTCGCATGGCGCGTTTTTTCATCTGCCGCGACAACGAGCCATGCGCCAGATCCGTCTTGGCGACCAGAAGGACGCCGGAGGTGTCGCGATCCAGCCGGTGCACGATTCCGGGGCGCAGCTCCCCGCCGACGCCCGTTAGATCGCGGACGTGGTGAAGGAGGCCGTGGACCAGGGTTCCGGAGTCGTGGCCCGGGGACGGGTGCACCACCAGACCGGCCGGCTTGTCGATTGCCAGCAGATGCTCGTCTTCATAAAGGACGGTGAAGGGGATCGCTTCCGGGAGAATCTCCAGGGGCCGGGGCGCCGGCACCTCGAGCGTGACCTCTTCGCCTTTGCGGACCACGTGCGAACGCTTCACGGCAACGCCTTCCACCCGCACGGCTCCCTGCTCGATCAATCTCTGAAGCCGCGAGCGTGAGAGGTCCGAGCAGACGCTCGCCAGAAAGAGATCGAGACGGGTTCCGGCGGAAGGCGCGCCGACCCGAAAGCGCCTTTTTGAGGATTCGAGATTCAAGATTCAAAATTCAAGATTGCAGGCGTGCGCCTGCGGTCGCTCAATTTTGAATCTTGAATTTTCAATCTTGAATCGCTTGCCGCTCCCGCCGCGACAAATAAAAGAGCATGCCCAGAGACGCCAGCGCCGCGAGGACGCCGATAAACTGCGAGGTGGAGAGGACGCCCGGAATGACGAAGCCCCTGACCAGGTCTCCGCGCCAGACCTCGATGATCCCCCGCGTGATCGAGTAGAGGAGGACGTAGAGCCAGAAGACCTCGCCGTCGAACGTCTTACGCCGGTAGGCCCACTGGAGGACCAGGAAGATGACAAGGGCGTTGATCGAAAGATAGATCTGGGTCGGGTGGAGCGGAGTATTGAGCGGGGTGCCCACGTTGTCGTGCGCGAAAGGATCGCGAAAGGTGACCGCCCAGGGCCCGTGCCACTCCTTTCCGTAGCAGCAGCCCGCGGCGAAGCAGCCCCAGCGCCCGATGGCCTCGCCCAGCGCGATCGAGGGGGCTCCCATGTCCGCGATCTTCCAGGACGGAAGCCGGTGGCGGCGCATGTACCAGATCGCCACCACCGTCGCGCAGATGAAACCGCCGTAGAAGACGCCTCCGGAGCGGAGAACTTCCACCAGGTCCCTGGGCTGCGACGTGTAGTGCCGCCACTCGACGATCACCAGGAGAATCTTGGCGCCCAGAATGGCGGATGCCAGGATATAGAGCGAAAGATCCAGGATCTTCTGTTCCGGCAGACCCTCGGCGATGGCCTTGCGCCGCAGGAGCCAGATCGCCGTCAGGTACGCGACGGCGAGCATCAACCCGTATGTCGGCAGGTAGAAGGAGCCGATGTGGACGAGGCGGGGAAACATTCCGGGCGGATCTAGGCCGGCGGCGCCGGCGACGGAACCCGGTCCTCGTCGTTGCGCAGCATGTCCAGGAAGAGCAGGCCGACGCCCACGCAGATCGCCGAGTC
>DATFTF010000134.1:0-6210 GCA_035262245.1 Thermoanaerobaculia bacterium | reverse complement strand
TACGCAACCACCCTCCTAGGGAGCTATCCCGAGAGAGTCCTGGGCGCGATCGCCACCGCGGACGAAAACCGGGTCCTTGGGGTGCCCTTCGCGGCGCGACCAAGTTTCGCGGACTGGATCCGCGAAACGACTCGCGCCGCGGGAGCCGGAGCGAAGCATCGCGATCAGGCGTTCGGTTGAGCCCGCATCCGGGCGAGCCGAACGCCGGTGCCCGCGTCAGCGGGCAGATCGCGATGCGCAGCGCAGGCGACGGTTACTCCAGGTGGATCACCACGTAGCGGGAGATTTGCTGGGGCGCGAAACGCCGCACGTAGAGGCGGACGTAGTCTCCCTTCTTCACCTTTTCGACCTCTGCCCGGAACTGAGCGACTGACTTGACCGGGACGCCGTTGATCTCCGTGATGACGTCCCCCTGGGACAGCCCTTCGTCGGCGGCCGGGGAGGTCGATCCGACGTCCTCGATGACCACGCCGGTGACGCCATTGGGGATGTTGAGCTGCTCGCGGATGTCCGAATTGAGGTCGGTCACGCTGATCCCGAGCTTGCCCCGGGCGCCGCGGGTCCCGGCGCTCTCGGTCTCCTCGCTCTCCGGCGCTTCGCGCTCGGCGAGGGTGACCGTCATGGTTCGGGTCTTGCCGTCTCGCACAACGGTCAGCTTGACCTTCGCTCCGGGCGGCTTGTTCGAGACATAGTTGATGAGGTCGCGAGGCTCCTTGACCTCGACATCGTCGGCGCGAACGATCGTGTCGCCGTGCTCGACGCCGGCCTTGGCCGCCGGCTGATCGGAATCCACCATCTGGACGAAGGCTCCGTCCATGGAGGGCAGGTGGAAAGCCTGCATGATGTCCTGATCGACCGGGCCGATGCGCACGCCGAGCAGCCCGCGGGTCACCTTCCCCTTGGTCTTCAACTGAGGGATCTCCGCCTTGGCGGTGTTGATGGGGACGGCGAACCCGATGTTCTGGGCAGGCTGAATCATCGCCGTGTTGATGCCCACGACCTGGCCGGCGACGTTGATCAACGGGCCGCCGGAATTGCCGAAGTTGATCGCGGCGTCGGTCTGCAGAAAATTCTCCAGCGACGAATCTTCGGAGAGCCCGCTGCGACCCTTGCCGGAGATGACTCCGACCGTCACCGTCCCTTCGAAGGCGAGGGGGTTCCCGACGGCCATGACCCAGTCGCCCACGCGGATCCTGTCGGAGTCCCCCAGGGCCAGCGCCGGCAGCTTCTGCTTGGTTTCGACTTTGATGATGGCCACGTCGGTGGCCGGGTCGCGTCCCAGGACTTTGGCCGGGTAGACCTCGCGATCCCGGAGCTTGACTTGAATCTTCTGAGATCCAGCGACCACGTGGTTGTTGGTCAGAATCTCGCCGTCCGGATCGATGATGAAGCCCGATCCGCCGGTCACCTGCCGGCGTTCCTCGGGTGTTCCGCGGCGCGGGCCGAAGAAGAACTCAAAGGGATCTCCCTGGCCGCCGAACGGAGACATGCCCCGCTGGGTCTTGACGAGCTCGGTCGAAGTGATCGAGACGACAGAGTTCAAGGCCGCGTCGGCGACGTTGGCGAACGAAGGCAAGGCCACATTTCCAGCGGCAGGTCCGCCGGCCGCCGGCGCGGCGGAGGCCTGGGCCGGGACCTTCGCGGCGCTGGAGGCCGGCGTGACGTGGAGCGATCCCGTGAGAATCATTCCAAACGCGGCTGCCGCGGCCGCCAGAATGATGAGAAATGGAGCTTTCCGGTTGCCTTGCATCGAAATCGAAGTCCTTTCCGGGCCGTCCGGCTCTCGGCGCCATAGGGTTGCCCCGATGGCCGGGGAACCCGCCGGGCGGGAGTGACCCTTCCTGCTAACAAAGAATAGGTCGTTTGTGATCCCGCCGGGGGCCGAAGGCCCGAAAAAACTGATGCAAACGGGGTTCCCGCCGGGACCGGACGATGGTCTTGCCGCATCGCCCGAATCGGGCGGACGGAGAATGGCGTATGAGAAGCGGAAATCGGGGAGGTCTCCCGTGAAAGCTGTCCGCGTTCATGCCGCCGGGGGGCCGGAGGCGCTGGTCTTCGAGGAAGTGCCGCGTCCGCAGCCCAAGGCCGGAGAGGCTCTTGTCCGGATCGAAGCCGCGGGAGTCAACTTCATCGATGTCTACGTGCGCACCGGCCAGTACAAGGCCAGCCTCCCGGCCATCGTGGGCCAGGAGGCAGCCGGCGTCGTCGAGGAGGTCGCCTCCGACGTCGCCGGCGTGCGGCCGGGCGACCGCGTGGCCTATTACCTGACGCTCGGCGCCTACGCCCAGTTCGCCGCGGTCCCGGCGGGAAGACTCGTCGCCCTTCCCGAGGGTGTGACCACCCGGCAGGCCGCCGCGGTCCTGCTGCAGGGGATGACTGCCCATTACCTGACCCATTCGACCTATCCGCTCCGGGGGGGGGAGACCTGTCTCGTGCACGCGGCCGCGGGCGGTGTCGGGCTCCTGCTCTGCCAGATCGCGAAGAAGAAAGGAGCCCGGGTGATCGGAACGGTCGGGACGCCGGAGAAGGGGCGGCGCGCGCGGCAGGCCGGGGCCGACGAGGCGATCCTCTACAACGAGGTCGATTTCGCGGCGGAGACACGCCGACTGACGGACGGCCGCGGCGTTGCCGTGGTCTACGAGTCGGTCGGCAAGACGACCTTCGACAAGAGCCTCGACTGCCTGGCCCCCAGGGGATATCTGGTTCTCTTCGGACAGTCGAGCGGCCCCGTTTCGCCTCTGGATCCCCAGGTGCTCAACCAGAAAGGCTCGCTCTTCCTGACCCGGCCGACGCTCGGCCACTACGTGGCTGCCCGCGAGGAGCTCTCCGAACGCTCCTCCGCGATCTTTTCGTGGATTCGCGATGGCAGTCTCGAGGTCACCATCGATCGCGAGCTGCCGCTCGCCTCCGCGGCCGAGGCGCACCGGCTTCTGCAATCGCGGGCGACTTCGGGCAAGATCCTCTTGATCCCGTAGCGATGAAGACCATGGCCTCGGATCTGACGCCGCGCTCGGTCGCCCGAATCGTCCCCGGAGTTCGTACCTTCGAGGGCGCCGGATTCCCGGTCCGCCGCCCGTTTCCGACTCCCGAGCTCTCCGATTTCGATCCTTTTCTCCTGCTCGACGAGATGGGGCCCGTGGACTACGCCCCGGGAGCGGCCATGGGCGCTCCGGACCATCCGCACCGCGGGTTCGAGACGGTGACCTACGTGCTGGAAGGCCGGATGGAGCACCGCGACTCGAAGGGCAACGCGGGCTCGCTCGGCCCTGGAGACGTTCAGTGGATGACCGCCGGCCGGGGCGTCGTCCATTCCGAGATGCCGGCCGCGGAGCTGAATGAGCGCGGAGGCCGGATGCACGGGTTCCAGCTCTGGGTCAACCTGCCGCGCCGCGAAAAGATGATGGAGCCGCGCTACCAGGAGATTCCCGCGGCGCGCATCCCCACCGCATCGACCGCCGACGGGAGGGTGACGGCACGGGTGATCGCGGGGGAGGCCCTGGGCAGGAAAGCGGTCATCGCCACCCGCACGCCGATTTTCTACCTGCACTTCACGCTCGCGCCGGGCGCATCGCTGATCCAGCCGGCTCCTGCCGATCACAACACCTTCGCCTGGGTCGTGCGCGGCGACGGCCTGTTCGGGAGCGAGGGCAGGAAGGCCGGCGAAGGGGACATGGTGCTCTTCGCTTCCGACGGCGACGCGGCCGCCGTCTCGGCGTCGGACCGCTTGCCGCTCGACGTCCTCGTCATCGGCGGCGTTCCCCTTCGCGAGCCGATCGCACGTTACGGCCCCTTCGTCATGAACACGAAGGCCGAAATCGTGCAGGCGGTTGAGGACTTTCAGAACGGAAGATTTGGGAATTGATCCATTGAACCATTGATTCATTGACTTCAGCCCGCATTGAGCCTCGCCGAGTCCCAATCAATCGATGAATCAATGAGAAAATGAGTCAATGTCTCCCGATGACTCCCGTTCCTGGTGGCGGCGGGAGCCCATGCGGGCCTCGGGGCTGGTCCGCCTTCGGACTCAATATCTGAAGCTGCCGGTCGGGGAGCCGCGGCGCAAGCTGCCGCGGCCCTCGGTCGCGTTTTCTCTGGCGCTCCTGGCCGGCGGGCTCATCGTGGCGGGCGCCGGAGCCCTTCACCGCGGGGCGATCGATCGGCGTCTTGCCGGATTGCTCGCCGCCGGCGACAGCGCTCCCTTCGAAGTCCAACGCATCCGCAAGGACCTGGCGGATCTCGAGGTCGACGAGCAGGAGCTCTCCAACGCGCTCGACGCACGCCTGAAGTACGCGGAGAGCGCGAACGCGCGCGACTTCTACATCGTGATCGACACGAAGGCGAGGCGAATGGACTTCAAGTACGCCGACCGGGTGGTGCGTTCGGCCCCGGTCGAGATCGGCGCCCCGGCGACGGTGACCACGAAGTCGGGCAAACGATGGGTCTTTGTCCCGGTGACCGGCGCCTTCAGCGTCCGGGAGAAGCTCGAGAACGCGAGCTGGACGGCGCCCGACTGGGCCTACGCGCTCAAGGGGCGCCCGGTTCCTAACCCCCTTCCCGAGATTCCCGACGGCCTGGGACGCTACGTGCTGGTCTTCGCCGGCGGCTACGCCATCCATTCTCCGCCTGCCCCGGCGAGCCCGCTCGCCGGACCCAAGCCGGGCTCCTTCCAGATCCCGGAAGCGGACTTTGCGGCCATCTGGAAGCGCGTCGGGCCGGATACGAGGATCTATGTCTTCTAGCGAGGGAGCGGAGGCCGGGCGGACGTCCCTCCTCCGCTACCGGCTCGGCTTTCTCGGCGCCTGGGCCCTGTTCGTCATCGCCGCCGGCGTGTTCGGCGTGGCGACCGCCGCGGAGGTGGAGAACGTCCGCGACGCGCGCTGGCTCTCACGCCTCGAGCGGATCGACCGCATGATCGGCGAGCGGCTGGCCGGCAAGGTCGACGAGCTGCGCGGCACGGCCGAGGAGCGCGATGCGCGCGTGGCGAGTCTGCGGTCGCGCGTGGCCAAATCAGAAGTACGCCTCGACGAGCCCGCGGACTCTCCCCAGGTGATCACCGTGTCGACCGCGGAGAACCGCGTCTATGTGAGGCGCGGGGGCAAAGTCGTCTTCACCGCGGTGTGCTCGACCGGCAAGGGCACCAAGCTGGTAGTCGAGAACGGGCGACAACTTCTCTTCGAGACGCCCACCGGCCGATTCCGTATCCTCTCCAAGGAAGAAAACCCGAGCTGGGTCCCGCCAGACTGGCACTACGTGGAGGAAGCGCGCAAGAAAAACCTCCGGACCGTCCGTCTCCAGCCGGGGGATGCGATCGATGCGGAGACGGGCAATGTCGTGCCGGCCGAGCCGCCCGGAGGAATCTGGTCGTCCTTGTCCGGCGGCAGCTCACGGCGGCGGGTCCTGCGCGTGGAAAAGAATACGGTCGTGGAGGTGCGGCCAGATGGCACCCGCCGGGAGCTGCCTGCCGGCGAGATGATCCGCGCCGGCAATGCGGTGGTGATCCCTCCCTCCTCGGTCCCGCAGCGTCACTTCGAGAAGGTGCTCGGCCACTACCGCCTGAACATCGGAAACGGATATGCCCTCCACGGCACTCTGGATACGCGGCAGCTGGGCCGGGCCGTCTCCCATGGGTGCGTCCGCCTGGGCGACGCCGACATGGAGAAGCTCTTCAACGAGGCTCGGGTGGGGGACGAGGTGATTATTTATTAGCGGGATTCGGGATACGGGATTCGGGATACGGAATCAAGCGATCCTCGAGCCTGTTCGGGTTGACGGCTCCCACGATTGTCTTTACCATGAGCGCCTACCGATGACTCGATCCCGAATCGCGGCCGTTGTGGGACTGTCGTTTCTTCTGGGCCTTGGATCCCTGGGCGCCGATCCGGTGGGATTTCACCCCCTGGCATCGCTGATGGGGCTTTCGGGCAGGCTGCGGGCGATCTTCGCCCTTCCCCACGAGAAGGTGCCGGGCACCGACAGCCGTGAACACAGGCCGGGAATCTACGATCTGGCTCGTTCGGTCGGCTCCGCGTTCCACCTGATCGTCCTGACGCCGTTTTCCGCCAAGGTGCACGGGCGGATCGGCGAGTATCGGATGGGGCGGTGGCCTCACGAGGGGCGAAATTCCGGAGATTCCGCCTACGAAACGCCCAAAGGCTTCATCGCCGTCACTCCACAGAACGCCGGCCTCCACGTCTCGGACCACTTCACGCT
>DATFTF010000133.1:0-7992 GCA_035262245.1 Thermoanaerobaculia bacterium | reverse complement strand
CGGAATCCCCCGAGGTGTAGAGGATCGGCGATCCGGTCGCCAGGTGCTCGGGCCCGAGCTCCTGGATGATCTCCGTCCCGGAAGCCGCCTTGTTCCCGAGAACCTTCTTTCCGGCATAGCGCTCGAAAGGCTCGACGATCTCGGGCGGGAACCCCTCGGGGTAGAGCGGAAAGGGCCGCTCGGTGACCAATCCCATCATCTCCCAGTGGCCGGTCGTGGTGTCCTTCCCAGCGGAAAGCTCCAGGGCCTTGCCGCGCGCGCCGCAGTCTCTCCCCTGTCCCGTCAGCGCGAGGAGTCCCAGGCGCTCCAGGTTTGGAAGCTCCGTGGGACACCGCTCGAGCACATGGCGGAGAGTGTTGCTCCCGCTGTCGCCGTAGCTTCCGGCATCCGGAGCGGCGCCGACGCCCAGACCGTCACAGACAAGGATCGCGACGCGACGCTTCATGACGGAAAACGGGGAACGGGAAACGGGAGACGGAAGTCGAAGCCTCTCGGACCGGTGATGGCTAAGGCCATCGTTTTCCGTTTTCCGCTTTCCGTTTCCCGGGGCTAGGAGGGGTTGAAGGCCCCTGGCGCCTGGGCTCCGGGGAGTTTCGAGCGCGCGTCGGCGCGATAGGGGGAATTGGGGTAGTCGTTGACCAGGCGCTGGAATGCCGCCCGTGCGTCGGCGGTCTGACCGGCCTTCTCGTAGATTTCGCCCAGAGCGAAGAGCAGGGAGTCCTTGGGCGCCCGGACCTCCTGCGACTCGATGGCCCGTTTGAGTCGGTCGGCGGCCTCGACGGTTCGGCCCTGCGCGGCAAGCCAGCGGGCTGCGTCGATCTCCGCGGCGGCCGCGACCTCGGCCTTCCCCTCGCGAGCGACCCGCATGAGCGACTCCGCCGAACCTGGGGCCTTCGGATCCCGGGCCGCGACGATCACAGCCGCCGCCCGGCCGGCCGTCGTGCTCGAATGCGCCGCCGCCTTGCGAAGGTGCGCGTCGGCCTCCTTATCCCGTTGCGCGGCGCTCGAGTAGGTCTTCGCCGCTCCGGATGCGGCCGGCTGACCGGCAATCGGAGTAGACAGGATCTCCAGCGCCGCCGAGAGCTCGCGCCCGGCGGCCGCCGCGATGTACAGGCGGTAAGCCACGATGCCCGCGGCCACCGCCGCGACGGCAATCGCGATGGCGGTGGCCTCGGTGACGCCTTTCTTGTGCAGCGAAACGAAGCCGACCGTCTTGTTGACGGTCTCGGCAAGCTCGTTTCGTTTCAAATCCTTGCGCGTGATTTTTTGGGCCATGGTTGCTCCGAACCGCGCATTATCCCCGCACCGGCGGGAACGGTCAACGCCGCGGTCGGTAAAGGGAGCGGGACGAGGTCAGTTCCAGACCGCCGGGGTGATGACCCGGACCCGGCCGTTCGGATCCGCCTGAATGGTGATCTGGTTCAGATTAGCGGGCGGCGGCCCGGCCACCTTGATCACGCCCGGTGTCGGGAAGGGAGGCGAGGAGAGCGTCCCATCACCGCGAAAAGTGATCTGGCCGCTGACCGGCGTCTCCACGAAATTCAGGTGCTTGACCGAAATCAGGAGAGGATTCGCCGTCGGAATCGGTGTGGGCGTTCCGAATCCCGTCATCGCCCCGTAGGCGGTTTCGATCTCGTGCGCGTCGAGTCCCGGCGCCGCGATGGTGATGGTGACCGACGCCGTCGTGTTGTACTTGACGGCGCTCATCCTGGCGGCGATGACCGCCGCCTGGATCTCGTAGGCGTCGCTGCGCAGTTGCGTGCGCTGCTGGATCTTGAAGAACCACGGGGCGGCGACCAGGGCGGCGAGGGCGATCAGGGCCACGACGATCAGAAGCTCGACGAGCGAAAATCCTCGCGGCGGCAGGGGACGACCTCTTCGGGGCGCGCCTTTATTCGGCGTGCATGTCCAGCGCATGGTGTCCTCCAGTGTACTCCCGGAGGGCGTTTTCCCGTCCCCGGACCGCCCCTCCTTTGCCGCGCCGTCATCCAAGGGTCGGCCGGACAGAGGTTTGCGCAGGATCCCGTCGTGGCTTCCCCGGGTATACTCACTCCGTGGACGGCAGCATCCAGATCACCGGTGAGCCTTCCGGCCAGGGCGAGCGATGCCGTTTCGTGGTGGATCGGCCGGTGCTCCCGGGCGGCTCGGCCCACTTCAGCGACGCCCAGACGGCGAAGACCTCTCCCCTGGCCGCCGAGCTGCTCGCGATCCCCGGAGTCGAGTCGGTCCTGATCGCGGACAACACGGTGACCGTCACCGCGACGTACGCCGTGGACTGGCCGGCTCTCGGGATCGGCAACATCATCCGAGAGCACCTCGGAGCCGGCGAGTCCGTCGTTTCCAGCGACTACTTCGACGAGATCCCCTCGGAGGGAGACCTGAAGTGGGTGATCGCCGATCTTCTCAACCGCGAGATCAATCCGGCCGTCGCCGCGCACGGCGGCTTCGTTGAATTGATCGACGTGCAGAAGAACAACGTCTTCATCCGCATGGGAGGCGGCTGCCAGGGATGCGGCGCTGCGGACGTCACGCTGCGCCAGGGGATCGAGAAGGCGATCCGAAACCTGGTGCCGCGTGTCGGGGAGATCCTCGACACGACCGATCACGCCGCCGGGCGCAACCCGTACTACTCGCCTGGGAAGTAGACGGCGCGCGGCCCGAAGCGGTCCTCAGCGACGCGGCCGTGCTGCTCATCCCCATCGGCCTGGACGAGGAGGAGGTCCGGCGCATCCCCTGGGTCTCCTACGCGCTGATTGCCGCCAACGTCGCGGCGTTCGTCTGGGAGCTCGCGGAGATCGACCGCGGAGGATCGCCTTTCCGAAGCTGGGGATACATCCCAGGGGAATCCGGAGTCGGGCGGATCCTGACGAGCATGTTCCTCCACGCCGGGCTCCTGCATCTGGCCGGCAACATGCTCTTTTTCTTCGTTACCGGACCATTCGTGGAGGACGCCTATGGCCGCCTTCTGTTCCTCTTCCTCTACCTGACCTCCGGCCTGGTCTCCGCGCAGGTCCACGCGGCGATGAATCCCGGCAGCACCGCGCCCATGATCGGAGCCTCCGGCGCAATCGCCGGAGTCATGGGGGCGTTTCTTGTCCGATTGGGACGTCGCCGCATCCGATTCTTCTGGGTGCCTCTCCCGCCGTTTCCCGTCTGGAGCCGCCAGATTTCGATCCCTGCGTTCGTCTTCCTTCCGGCCTGGTTCGCCATCCAGCTCCTCCTCGCGGTCTTTGCCGGGGCAAACGCCGGCGTGGCGTTCGGCGCCCACATCGGCGGATTCGCCTGGGGCGCGTTCGTCGCCATCGTTGTCGCCGGCGCCGGGATCGAGCGGCGGTGGATCCACCCGGCGATCGAGGCGCAAATCGGATACCGCCCCGACGAAGCCCTGGTACGCGCCGTCGAGGAGAGCCAGCGAGGCAACACCGCAGAGGCGCGCCGGGCGACCGGGAGCCTGCTGGCTCAGAACCCCCGTGACGTGGACGCCCGGCGGCTGGCGTACGAGATCGCCCTGGAGGAGCGGGATGTCGAGGAGATTGCCCGCCACGCCACCCGGCTCTTGGATCTTTATCTCGACTCCGGCGAGGACGGCCTGGCGCGACAGCTGATCGGCGAAGCCTCCGAGTCGGCGGGCGCCGCGCTGCCGCCTCGCTTCCTGCTGCGGGCCGCGGACTTTCTCGCGCGCCACGACGAGGCCAGAGAAGCGGCCGGTTTCTACCAGAGCCTCTGGGACCGATTTCCTTCCGATCCGGCCTGCTTGAGGGCATATCTGCAGGCGGCCGAGCTCGCGCGACGAAACCGGGACTTCGAGAGATGCCGGCGGCTCCTCGACCGCGGCCTGCAACATCCGGCCTGCGGCGCGGATTGGAAACCGGCCTTCGAGCGCAGGATCGCGGAGATCGCGGGAATGGAGGCGGCAGGATCCGGGTACCGTGGAATGCGGCCGCAGGTCGGTAAGAATTGAATTATTGGATCATTGATTCATTGACTGACGCACCCATTAGAGCTCGTCGAGTCCCAATTCTTCAATCAATCAATGAATCAATTCCTCAATGAATCAATTCCGGATGCGGATGCGCAGCAGCGCGTGCGCTCGCCGAAGCGCGGCTTCCGCCTCCTCCGGCGTCGGCGCGCGGGAGAAGAGGAATCCCAGATAGCGCCACCCCTCCGGGGGAGGCGACACGCGGTCGCCGGGGTGGGCGGAGATCACCACGTCTTCGATTCCCGCGACGTGCCGGGCTTCTGCGACGCCGGCGACCTCCTCGAGCCGGCCGGTCTTTGGAATGGGAATCATCATCACGCCCGCGGCGGGACGGACCCGATCTCCCTGCGGGATCGGCAGAGAGAGGGCGTCGCGGAGGATCAGCTCCTCCAGCGATAGACCCGTCCCGAACCGGAGAGCGCGCGAGCAGAGGCCTCCGATCGAGCGGCCGGCGACTTCGATCACCGCCGGCTCGCCGCCCGGCAGCCGCAGCTCGGCGTGAATCGGTCCCCGGACGAGGCCGATGGCTGCCGCCGCGCTGGCCGTCGCGCGGGCGATCCGCTCCTGGAGGCCGGGCGGGAGCCGCGACGGAGTAACGTAGATGGTCTCTTCGAAGTAAGGCCCCTCCAGAGGATCCGGCTTGTCGAAGAGGGCGAGCGTGGTGAGCTCACCCTTGCGGAGCAGTCCTTCCAGCGCGACCTCCGGACCCGCCAGGTAGTCCTCCACCAGGATCTCGCGGCTCCAGTCGCCTCCCTTCGCGCGGACGTCCGGGTCGTCGAGGATCCGCTCGATGCGTCGCCAGGCGTCCACGAAGCCTCCGGGGTCGTCGGCGCGGATCACGCCGCGGCTCCCGGCCAGATACGTCGGCTTGAGCACACAGGGATAGCCGACGCGGCCGGCAACCGCCTCCGGCATTTCACCGCGGCCGAAGAGGCGGAACACCGGCTGCGGGACTCCCGCCTGCGCCAGACGCTCCCGCATGGAAGCCTTGTGGACCGCCGCCACGGCCGCCTCGACCGGGTTGGCGGGTAAGGCCAGCGCGCGCGCCACCGCCGCCGCCGGCACGGTCGAGTCGTCGTCCACGCCCACCACGGCATCGATCGGCCACCGGGCGGCAAAGAGCGCAGCCTCCCGCGCGGCCGCCTCGGGATCGCGAAGATCGAGCGTCAGAAGGCCCTCGGGATTCAGACCCTCGAGCGTGCTCGGTTTCTCCGAAGCCACCGTGACGTCCACTCCGAGCCGCCGGGCCGCTTCCAGAAAATCGGGTGTGCGGTAGGTAGTGGTCGGAAGAATCAGAAGGACCCGCGGCACGTCGGGATTTTAGCCACACATCGCCTGCGCGGAGTTGGTCGATCTGCGCCCGATGGGCGCACCGGCGGTCCGCTCGGCCGGATGCGGCCTCGACGGCCCGCCTGATCGACGAACTCCGCTCCGGCTCCCGCAACGCGAGTCGTTTCGCGGATCCAGTCCGCGAAACTTGGTCGCGTTGCGAAGGGCCCCGGGGCCCCCGTGCCAGTCCCGGTCCGCGGCGCGCGAAGCTCCCGCAGTAACCAAGGGAGGACGTCGCGCGCCGCGGGGAGCCGGAGCGAAGAGAGCGATCAGGCTCGCCGTCGAGGCCCTTTGGCCGAGCGGCGAGCCGGTGCGCCGAAGGCGCAGATCGCGAACGGAGCGGAGGCGACGAGTTAAAATCCTCCGCTTCGCAATGAGAACGTACAAGACGCAGGAGGTCCTATGCTTCAAAGGCCGGCGCTCGCGGCGCTGCTTCTGTCCCTCGGCGCGGTGACCGCGGTGGCGCAGAAGACCGCGGTGAAGAAAAAGGCACCGCCGGAAGCGAAGACCGCGGCGGCCCGGGAGATCCTTCCGTTCCACGCCACCGAAAAGACCTTCGCCAACGGCCTGAAGGTCATCGTGGTCCCGACCGGATTTCCCAATATCGTGTCGCTGCAGATCCCGGTCCAGACCGGCTCGCGCAACGAGGTGGAGCCCGGCAAGTCGGGGTTCGCCCACCTCTTCGAGCACATGATGTTCCGAGGGACAGAGCTCTACCCGCCCGAGAAATACCAGCAGGTCCTGACCCAGCTCGGCGCTCGCCAGAACGCCTACACCACCGACGACTTCACCAACTATCACACGACCTTCTCCAAGGAGGATCTGGAGCTCATGCTCAAAGTCGAGGCCGACCGCTTCGAGCACCTCTCCTACGATCCGGCGGCTTTCAAGACCGAGACCCGTGCGGTGCTGGGCGAGTACAACAAGAACAGCGCCAACCCCATCGCAAAGCTCCAGGAGGTCCAGCACGATCACGCCTTCACCACGCATACCTACAGACACACGACCATGGGGTTCCTGAAGGACATCGAGGACATGCCCAACCAGTTCGACTACTCCCGCGAGTTCTTCGCTCGCTGGTACAGGCCGGAGTACACGACCATCATCGTCGCCGGCGACGTGGACGCCGCACATGTCGTGCCTCTCGTGGAGAAATACTGGGGCGGCTGGAAACGCGGGACCTACAAGACCACCGTGCCGCAGGAGCCGCCGCCGCGGGGACCCGTTTATGCGCACGTCCCGTGGCCCTCAGACGCGCTCCCCTGGGTCACCGTGGCGTTTCACGGGCCGGCCTTCTCCGACCGGCTCAAGGACTACGCCGCCGTGGACATGCTCTTCGACCTCCAGTTCGGCGAGACCTCCGAGCTCTACAAGAAGCTCGTGGAGCGGGAGCAGAAGGTCGATCAGATGTTTCCCGACAGCGGCGGGACGCAGGACCCGGGACTGGTCACCGTCTGGGCGCGGGTCAAGAAGCTCGGCGACGTCGTCGGCGTCCGCGACGAGATCCTCCGGGCCTACGCGCAGGCCCGAGACACCGCGGTGGACGCCGAACGCCTGGCGGAAGCCAAGTCAAACGCCCGCTACGCGTTTCTCCGAACGCTGGACAATACCGAGCGGATCGCCGCCACGCTCGCGCGCTTCGTGCGCTACGAGCGTTCCTACCAGACGCTCAACAATCTCTATGGCGTCTACGACTCCTTGACGCCGGCGGACATCCAGGCGGCTGCGCGCAAGTACTTCACCGACGCCGGGCTCGTGGTGACGACGCTCTCCAAAGAGGAGATGCCCGCGGCAGTGGCCGCGCTCTCCTCCCTGGCTTCGGTCGCTCCGAAGACGGCGGCCGGAGCCGGGCTCCCTGTCGTGCCGCTTCCCTCCGCCCTCACCCAGTTAAACGTCAAGCTCCTCTTCACCACCGGCTCGGCCTACGACCCGATGGGAAAGGAGGGGCTGGCTGCGCTCTCCGCGGCCATGGTGGCGGAGGCGGGATCGAAGGATCTCCGGATCGACGAGATCAACAAGGCGCTCTACCCCATGGCCGGAAGCTTTCGGCAGCAGGTGGACAAGGAGATGACCACCTTCACCGGCTCGATCCATCGGGACAATTGGAGGAAGTTCCTCGACGTGGTCCTGCCCCAGCTCACCCGCCCCGGCTTGCGCGACGAGGACTTCCAGCGGCTCAAGGACCAGCAGTTGAACGCGTTGAAGGACGACCTGCGCTCCTCCAACGAGGAAGAGCTCGCCAAGGAGCGTTTGCAGACCGACATCTTCGCCGGGACGCCCTACGGCCATCCGGTGCTGGGAACCGTCGCAGGAATCGAAGCGATCTCCAAGAGCGACGTCGAGGATTTCGTCCGCAAGAACTACACGCGGGCCAATCTCACCATCGGCATTGCCGGAGACGCGCCCCAGGAGCTCAGAGGCGCGCTCCAGAACGCGCTCGCCGCTCTCCCGGAAGGGCCAGCCCCACCGGCCCCCGCAGCGAGCGCCGGACGCCGGGCCTCCGGCATCGAGGTCGAGATCGTCCAGAAAGAGACTCGAGCCACGGCGATCTCCTTCGGCCACCCCATCGACGTGGTGCGTTCCTCGTCCGACTTCGCCGCCCTCTGGCTGGTGCGCGCCTGGCTGGGCGAGCACCGGTCTTCGGTCTCTCATCTCTACCAGCGCATCCGCGAGGCCCGCGGGAT
>DATFTF010000132.1:0-2246 GCA_035262245.1 Thermoanaerobaculia bacterium | reverse complement strand
CTACGTCTCGGCGACTCCCGGCCCGGAGGAGCTCGGCAAGACCGGAGGAGAGGTCGTGGAGCAGGTGATCCGGCCCACCGGGCTCCTCGACCCCACGATCGAGGTCCGGCCGGTCAAGGGCCAGGTGGACGACCTGCTGGGGCTCGTCCGCGAGGCGGCGGGACGCGGCGAGCGGGTCCTGGTCACCACGCTGACCAAGCGGATGGCCGAAGAGCTGACGACCTACTTCTCGGAAGTCGGCGTCCGCTGCCGCTACCTTCACTCGGACATCGAGACGCTCGAGCGCGTCGCCATTTTGACCGACTTCCGCCGCGGGGTCTTCGATTGCCTGATCGGCATCAACCTGCTGCGGGAGGGGCTGGATCTGCCGGAAGTCGCGGTGGTCGCCATTCTCGACGCCGACAAGGAGGGATTCCTGCGCAGCCAGACGTCCCTCATCCAGACCGCCGGCCGCGCGGCCAGGAACCTTCACGGGCGCGTCTACTTTTACGCCGACGCCACGACCGATTCGATGCGGCGGGCCATCGAGGAGACGTCGCGGAGGCGGGGGATCCAGGAGGCGTACAACCGGGAGCACGACATCGAGCCGGCGTCGATTGTGAAGCAGGTCAATTCGCCGCTGGTGCGGATGTCGAGCATGGACTATCACGACGCTCTCATCGCGCCGCCTCCGCCGAATCTTCCCGACGCCGAGTCGCTCACCAAGCGCATCGCCGACCTGGAGAAGGCCATGAAGTCCGCCGCCAAGGAGCTCGACTTCGAGCGGGCGGCCCGGCTCCGGGACGAGCTGCGGTCGCTGCGCGAGCTGCAGATCTTCAGGTAGCTGTCAGGTCTCAGCTATCAGCTTTCAGCTCGGCAGGCTTCTCGTCACCCGTCCCTTCGCGATAGTCATATCCAGTGACAGGACCGAGCGAAGCCGGCGACGATCAGCAGAAAAACGAGCGACGCCACGATCCAGACGATCGTGCGGGTCCTGGAGGGAAGAGGCTGTCGCGCGTAGAAGCCGGTCTGCCAGCGCGCGATCTGCCGTCCGCATCTGGGACACGTTTCGTCGGTCGGTTTGACCGCGGCGTAGCAGTACGGGCATTCGTTCATGGGACGCCCGCATCATATAGAAATTCCCGCGATTTCTAAGGGTTACACTGATCGTGGTGAGCGCCACGCGCCGTCCGCCCGAAAACCTTCCCGATTCCCCGGGGGTCTACCTGTTCCAGGGCGCCCGGGGGCGGATTCTGTACGTCGGAAAGGCCCGCTCGCTCAAGAAGCGCCTGGCCTCCTACTTCCACAAGGAGCCGCTCGATACCAAGACGGCGGCTCTGTTGCGCTCGTATCGCGACATCGAGACGATCGTCACCAACACGGAGCTCGAGGCACTCCTTCTGGAGAACACTCTCATCAAGAGGCACCGCCCCCGGTACAACGTCTGTCTCCGAGACGACAAGACCTACCCCTACATCCAGATCACCACCGGCGAGGCCTGGCCGCGGGCCCTGGTCACCCGGCGCGTGCTCGATGACGGCCACTCCTACTTCGGCCCGTTCTGGGGCGGGCTGGCGCGCCGGATCATGCGCATGATCACCCGGCATTTCCAGATCCGCACCTGTACGATCGAGATCGACGGAAAGCTGCCGCGGCCCTGCCTGTACTACGATCTGCACGCCTGCCTGGGCCCCTGCGTGGCCGGACTGACCACCCCCGAGGCCTACAAAGAGGCGGTCCGCGACGTGATTCTCTTTCTCCAGGGGCGCAACCACGAGCTGGTGCCGCGCCTGGAAGCCAAGATGGTCCGGGCCGCGGAGGAAGAAAACTTCGAAATGGCCGCGGCGTACCGCGACGCCATCCGCACGGTCGAAGACGTCGCGGAGCGGCAGTTGGTCCAGTCGCTCAAGGGAGAGAGCGTGGACGTGTTCGGCTTCTTCGAAGCCGGCGGCGACGTCGCGGTGTGTCTCCTGGTGGTGCGAGGCGGGGTGGTCCAGGACCGGCGGGATTTCTTCTTCGAGAAGTCTGAGGAGGTCGATCCGGCGGCGTTTTTCGAAACCTTCCTTCCGCAGTTCTACGACGTGAACCCTTTTCTTCCCGACCAGGTGCACCTCCCGGTGGCCATCGCCGACCCGGAGCTGATCGAGCAATTCCTGGCCGCGCGAAAGGAAGGCCGGGTGAGGGTGCGCCTTCCGCGGCGCGGCGCGGCGGCCGACCGGGTGGAACTGGCCAACGCCAACGCGCAGGAGCGCCATCGCGTCCGGTTT
>DATFTF010000131.1:0-4928 GCA_035262245.1 Thermoanaerobaculia bacterium | reverse complement strand
TCGGGCGGGAGAAGAAGCACCGCAAGGACCCCGAGGAGAAGTCCCCGGCTCAATGGAAAGGCTTCGTGCGGACGGGCGGCTTGGCGCGGTCGATCCTCGCGACCGGCATCCGCGTGGGGGGCGGCGGCGCCGAGGACCAGTGAGCCACCAGCGCGTTGGCGTCGAACGATCCGAGCCCGGTGGCCAGGTCGTAGCCCGGTTCGCACGTAAAACCCGCTTGCCCGGGCACCGAATTGTTTCCGAGCGTCACGTCGTGGAAGATCGCGAGCGCCGACCCCATGAACTGCGACGAGGCAAGCTGGTAAAGCCGCGGATTCGGGTTCCCCTGCCGCCCGAACTTCTGAACCAGGATGGCCATGATCCCGGCCAGCGCCGGCGAAGACGCCGACGTTCCGCCGAAGGCCGAGAGGCTCGTCGAGCCGTTGATATACGTGAGGTAGGCGTCGTGCGTCGCGCTGTTGACCGAGACGTCCGGGACGTATCGGTGATTGTCGGCCGGCACTCCCGGAGCGACCTGCCAGACCGGTTTGCCGTAGTCCGTCGAGGCGCCGCCGCCCGTCGCACAGAGGGCTCCGCACTGGGTCCCGTTTTCGTTCCAGGCCTGCTCCGGAATGTAGGAGAGCGCGGAGGCCTGAGTGATGGGGTCGTTGGAGACGGCCCAGTACTGCGCCGGATTGTCGGTGTCCAGGAACTGAGTCCCGCCGACGCAGACGTCCGAAGGCGTCGAGCACATCCCATTGACCGCCAGACCGTGGGTGGCGGTCGTCTGCTTCGGGTCGTCGTCGCAGTCGGCTGCGCCGGTGTCGCCCGAGGCGACGAAGACCGAGATCCCCTGCGCCGCGGCCTGCGACCAGATGCTGTTGAAGATGAGGATCTGCGGGAACTGTTCGCACAGCCCGAAACTCACGGTGATGACCGGAGCGAGGTTGTTATCGACGATGTACTGGCTGGAAGCCTGAATCCCGTCCGTCGTATTCGTGTCCTTGCTGACGACCAGGTCCACTTCCGCGTTGGGCGCCGCGGCGCCGGCCCACTCCGTGTCGAGCTGGGCCTCTCCCTCCTCATCGTCGCTGACCACGCCGGGGTCGACGCCGTTGATGACGATGTGAGGATCGTTGGCGGGAAGGCCGAATTGACTTCGGAACCGCTGCACGTCGGAGACGTGAATGTTGGTGCGCCCGGCCACGGCGACCTTCACGCCGTTGCCGGAAAATCCGGCTCCCTGCAGCGGCCCGACGTTGTAGATCTTGGAGAAGTCGGCCGGCGCCAGAAAATGCTGATTCGGACCGTTGTTGTAGAGAGGCGTCGCGACGGCGGCGCCGACCGGCGCGGAGACCGGCACACCGCGGCGCATCGGGCGGCTCCGAAAGTCGTTCAGGGCCACGGGCCCGCCGATCAGAGAAGCGAGCGAGGCGGGAACCGAGATTTCCGCGGCGTTGGACTGGTGGAGCCGGCCGCGGA
This sequence comes from Thermoanaerobaculia bacterium, assembly GCA_035262245.1. GTDB lineage: Bacteria > Acidobacteriota > Thermoanaerobaculia > UBA5066 > Gp7-AA6 > DATFTF01. Next base: position 3,467 of record DATFTF010000131.1, on the reverse strand, counting down.
CTTCGAAAAGGCGCATGGACGTCTGGAAGGCTTCTTCCACCTGCCGAACGGTTCCGGAAAATGTGATCCAGCCTCTTCCGCGAGCGACCTCGTCGATCGAGAAGCCCCGGCTGGTCAGCCACTCCGAGACGGTGTTGAGATCCGCGTCGGCAAGCCCGAACCGCCGGCCGAATTCGTCAGGTGTGAGCCAGCAATGGTAGAAGCGGGAGCTCGGGTCCTGCTGATCGGCCAGAAGGCCGGCGAGCTCGGCTTCCGCGCCCGTTCGGCGCGCCAGCGGCAGCACCATTCTCTCGAGTTTCTGGTCTGGATCAACGGCGCCCCGGTCCCGCTCGGGACGGACCGGCGGAGGGAGGCTGCGCGCGATGACCACCCCTTCTTCCCCTCGCGGAACGCCGAGGGCGTGGCTGACCCCCGCGGCGAGGATTCCCAGAAGGAGCAGGAGCGGAAGGCGCAGGCCGGGAACCGAGGGGAGCGTGACCTTCATCCGTTCGCATGATAAGACTCCGAGGTCCGAAAATCATCCGCCACCGGCGCCGGCCAGGGGGAATTCCGGCCCGGCACGAAAGGTTTTGCCATCGAATGATCAGGCGCCTCGAGAAAGGCATCGCTGCGCTTCTCGCGACAGGCGTCGCCGGGGCCATGGCGAGCGGCGCTGCGGCGCCCGGGCAGACCGCCGACGCGACGCCGGCGCCGACTCCCGTGGTCCGCTCTCCGGGCAACGCCACGTGGGCCCCCCATCCCGAGGAGGCCCGAAAGCGCGCCACGTCCGAAGGCAAGTACGTTTTCTTCGAGTTCGACCAGCCGCGTTGCAGCAACTGCACCCGCATGGACACGCTCCTCTACCCTGCCTTCGACTTTGAGGCGCTGCTCATTCCGATGGTGCCAGTCAAGGTCTCTCTCGTTTCTCCCGAGGGGCAGGAGCTCGCCCGCCGGTACTCCATTACGGAGGCGCCGGCGGTCCTGGTGACGACCCCGGAGGGGCGCGTGATCTTCCAGATGGCCGGGTTCACCACGACGCAGGAGTTCTATCCGCACATCCACAAGGATCTGGATGACTATCGGAAATTCGCGCGGGCGATCGAGGCCCAGGACATTCCGAATCTGCCGGCCAAGGAGGCGCTGGACACCGGCGTCCAGCTCTATCAGCGCGTCGACCCGGCCTCGGCGCTCCCCCGTCTGAAGCGCGCGATCGCGGCCAAAGACTCGACGCCGGCGATTCGCGACGACGCGCGCGAGGCTCTGGCCGCCGCGGAGCTCGACCTCGGGCAGGTAGCCGCTTCGCGCGCGACCAATCAGAAGCTTCTGGAGACGACGCAGGACTCGCTGCGCCGCCAACGCGCCGAGCTCTTTCGCGCGCAGCTTCCCCTGGCCGAGGGAAAACCCGAGGAGGCTATGGCCCTCTTCCAGAAGTTCCTGAAGGATCATCCCGACTCCCCTTACCGCAAGGCGGTCACGGATCTCCTGGCGAAGGCCTCCAAGTCGGCGGGGAAATGAGGCGAGGGCTTTTCGGCCGCCTGTTCGCCTCGACGGCATCCTTCGCCGTGGCGGCTGCCGCGCTTGGATCGTTGCCGGCTCCCGAGGAGCTCCTCAAGGTCTCCGCCAGCCTGGAAGCCTCGGCCCAGGCCGCGTCCGGAGTGGTGGCGGTGGAGGCGCGGATCCTCGAGGGCTGGCACGTCAACAGCCACAAGCCGACCGAGGATTACCTGATCCCCACCGCCGTGCAGCTCTCGCCGGCCGAAGGTCTTACCGCTGCCGAGCCGCGTTACCCGGAAGGCCGACTGGTGAAGTTCTCCTTTGCCGACAAACCGCTCTCCGTCTACCAGGATCGGTTCACCGTTGAAGTTCCCGTGGCCTGGTCCGGAGCGGCGCCGTCGTCGGTGGCCGGCCGCATCGACTTCCAGGCCTGCAACGACAAGCAATGCCTCGCGCCGGCATCGGTCAAGTTCGAGGCCCGCCGGGCAGAAAAACCTGCCGGCTCCGCGGCCCTGGCTGGAGGAGCCGTGCCGCTCTCGCAGGCTCCCTCCGATGCGCAGGGAAGCACCGCGGCGGCCGGCGCCTCGCGCGATTTCGGCGCGCTTCTGGAGCGTCGTGGATACCTTTTCGTCCTCCTGCTTCTTTTCGCGGGCGGCCTCGCGCTCAACCTGACCCCCTGCGTCTACCCGGTGATCCCGCTGACGGTGAGCTTCTTCGGCGGCCAGACGCCGGGCAACTCCGGACGCACCTTCGGTCTCGCCGCGATCTACGTCCTGGGGATGGCCACGATGTACTCCGCGCTCGGCGTGGCGGCCGCGCTCTCCGGGAAGCTCTTCGGCGCGGCCCTCCAATCCCCCTGGGTCCTGGCGGCCGTCGCGGCGGTGCTGGTGGGGCTGGCCCTCTCGATGTTCGGCCTCTACGACATCCGGATGCCGAGCTTCCTGGTGCAGAAGACCGGAGCCCGCACGGGCGGGGCCGGAGCGTACGCCATGGGGCTGCTCGTCGGCGTCGTGGCCGCGCCGTGCGTCGGCCCGTTCGTCCTCGGGCTGCTCGCCTTCGTGGCCGCCCGGCAGAGCGCGGCCCTCGGATTTCTCTTCTTCTTCGTGCTGTCGCTCGGCCTAGGGCTCCCCTACCTCTTTCTCGCCGCCTTTTCCGGCAGCCTCTCCCGGCTTCCCCGAGCCGGCGTCTGGATGGAGGGGATCAAGAAAGTGTTCGGTTGGATTCTCCTTGCGATGGCGGCCTATTTTCTGCGCACCGCGCTGCCCCGACCGGTCTCCGAATGGCTCCTTCCGGCGGTCCTGGCAGTGGCGGCGTTGGCCCTGGCCATGACCGCTCGCTCTCTCCGGCCGGCGCTGCGGGCCGGCGCGGCCGTCCTGTTCCTGGCCGCGGCGCTTTTCTTCCTTCCCCGCCGCACGGCTTCTGCGCGCGTGGACTGGCGCCCGTTTTCGCCGGAGACCGTGGCGCGGGAGCGTCGAGCGGCGGTGGTGGATTTCTCAGCCGCGTGGTGCGTTCCGTGCAGGGAGCTCGACGAGAAGACCTTCTCCGATCCTCGCGTGGCCCGCGCCCTCGCCGCGCGGGCGCTCTATAAAGCCGACCTGACCGCCAGCGCTTCCACCGAGGCGCTCGCGCTCTCGCAGAAGTACGAGATCCTGGGCGTCCCCACGATCATTTTCTTGGACGGCGACGGCCGCGAGCGGCGGGAGCTGCGTCTGGTCGGATTCGAGGGGCCGGACGAGTTTCTGGCGAGACTGGAGAGAGCGCCGGGTTAAATTCAAGATTCAAAATTCAAGATTCAGGATCGAAGACGCCGAGATCCTCCAATCTTGAATCTTGAATCATCAATCTTGAACCTACGTGGGCAGCCGCCCGAGTCTCCGCAGCGCCTCCTTGGCCGCCTTGCGTTGCGCTTCGCGCTTGGAGGCGCCGCGCCCCAGGCTGAAGGACTGGCCGTCCCAGAAGACTTCCACCACGAAGGTCTTCTCGTGGTCGGGGCC